>DASSQM010000050.1:0-5062 GCA_035702465.1 Anaeromyxobacter sp.
GACCTTCACCCCCGAGTACGCGTACAGCCCGAGCGCGTAGCAGGCGAGCGCCTCGCCCGTGGCGGTCGTGTCGGCGGCGCCGAAGCGCCCGTGCTCGTAGATGAGGGAGATGATCGGGCGCGCGAGGACGATGAGCCCGACGGTGGACGGCACGTTGAGGAACGCGACGAGCCGCATCGCCGAGCCGAGCGTCTGCTTCACGCCGCGCATGTCGCGCTCGGCGGCGCGCTGGGCGACGCCGGCGCCCGCGACGGTCGCGATGGCGACGCCGAAGACGCCGAGCGGGAGCTGCATGAGCCGGAACGCGATGAGGAGCCAGGTCGCCGCCCCCTCCTGCCTCGTGGCGAACATCGTGTTCACGACGATGTTCACCTGGGTCGCCGAGAGGCCGACCACCGCCATCCCCATGAGGCGCCCGATGCGCTGGAGGCGGGGGTCGCGGAGATCCTCCCGCCGCACGCGCGGCCGTGCGCGGTAGCCCAGCGCGCGCAGCGCGGGGAGCTGCACGAGCAGCTGCAGGAGCCCGCCGAGCATGGTGCCGACGGACCAGCCCACCACCGCCCGCACCGGAGGCCACCCCGAGGCCCAGATCGCGGCGCCGACGGCGATCGATCCGAGGTTGAAGAGTGCGGGAGCGATCGCGGGCGCGGTGAACCGGCTCTGCGCGTTCAGCATCCCCATCGCCACCGCCGAGAGCGAGACGAGGAGCAGGAACGGCATCATGATCCGCGTGCACAGCGCGGCGAGGCCCGGCTCGCGCAGCCCGGGCCCGATCGCCGCCACGATCGCGTCGGAGAAGACGACGCCGGCGATGGTGAGCGCGCCCACGACGACGAGCACGAGGCCGACGACGACGTTCGCGAGCCGGTAGGCGGCGTCGCGCCCGGCGTTGCGGTGCGCCTCCGCGAACGTGGGCACGAACGCCGACGAGAGCGCCCCCTCCGCGAACAGGTCGCGCAGGAGGTTCGGGATGCGGAACGCCACCACGAACGCGTCCGAGAACCGGTTCGCGCCGATGAGCGACGCGAAGAGCTGATCGCGGACGAGCCCGAGCACGCGCGACGCCATGGTGGCGGCCGACAGCCACACGGCTCGGCCGACGCGAACGGTCGTCGCGGGCGGCGCCGCCTCGCGGACGGGTTGGCTCTGCTCGGGCATCGGCGGGGGCTCCGCTCGTGGGCGCGCGGCCTCAGTGCTTCCCCGGCGCCGGTCCCTTCTCGGCCTTCTCCTTCTTCATGACGAGCGCCTTCGCCTGCGCCTGGATGGTCTGCGGCACGTTGCGGTCCCGGGCGAGCTCCTTGATGTCCTTGTCCTGCAGCGTGACCATCATCTTGAGCGCCGTCGGGAGCGGGACCTTCGGGTTCTTCACGAGCGAGATCTTGATGGCGTAGGTCTTCAGGAACTCCCGGTTCGAGTAGATGTAGCGGAGCACGTCCGAGTTCACCGTCCGCGAGTTCGAGATCGACAGGATCTCGCCGTCGGTGATGCGCGGACTCGTGGCGGCCGCCATGCACACGAGCTTGTTCGAGTCGCGCAGGAGGAGCGTGCGCGCCTCCTTGTTCCCGAGCGTGGCGAGCTTGATCTTCTCGGAGACGGACATCTTCGCGACGCGCTGGCTGATGGTGAGCTTCTTCGCCTCCTCCACCGGCGCCTCGGCGCCGTCGGCGTGCTCCTTGGCGAGCTCCTCGTCGTACTCCGCCATGAGCGCCACCGCGGTCTCGACCGGCTCCGCCGCCTTCGCCGTCGGGTCGACGCCGTAGACGCGCTTGTGCGCCTCGACGAGGCGCGGGACGTCGAGGAGCGTGAGCCCGTTGCGGACGCAGAAGTCGCACGCGCCGTCGAGGCTCGAGGCCAGGATGTTCGGGTTCTGGCACAGCCCGCGGACGATCGCGTCGTGGCGCAGGAGGCGGAGCTCGTTCTGCCGGACGATCTCGGCGAGCTTCTGCGGGACGATCGGCGCGAGGCGCGCGATGGTCTCGTCCGATGCGGCGGGGTTGAGGAGCACGAGCTCGATCGCCGCGTCCTTCCCGGCGAACCGGTCGGCGAGCCAGTCCAGCACCGGCGCCTTGATCCCCTCCGAGCGGAGCGCGACGCCCCAGATCTTGTCGGGGAGCCCTTCCGCGGTCTTCCGTGCGGCCTGTCCGATCGCCGGGTCCGGATCGAACGAGAGCATGAAGAGGAGCGTGCAGAGGTCCATCGGCGCGACGGCGGGGACGAGACCCTTCGCGCCCATCATCCGCAGCGGCGGCGGCGCCTTCGGATCCACGTGCTTCTGGAGCGGCTTCGGGAGCACGTCGAGCGACAGCGGACGTTCGGCCATGTCAGGCCTTTCGCTCCGGCGCGGGCGGCGCCGGCGCCACCGCGCCGAACGGCTCGCCGAGCGCCACGGGCGAGCGCTCGTACGGCGGCGCGTGGCGCTGCTGCCAGCGGTGGCGGATCTTCCCGAGCACCCGGTTGAGCGGGTTCTTGCGGGAGAGGAACGGGACCACCGGCGGGCGGCGGATCCCCATGGCATCGCGCGCCGCCACGAGCCGCGCGTCGTCCGGGAAGAGCTCGAGGCCGCGCACGATGGCGCGGACCGCTCGCTCGCGCTGGTTCAGCGAGAGGTGCACGCGCGCCTGGTTCAGGAGCAGCTCGGGCTCCGGGCCGGCCAGCCGCACCGCCTGGTCGCAGAGCACGAGGCCGAGGTTGGAGTTCCGCTCGACGAGCACGAGCGTGACGCCGTACCACGACATGAACCGCGGGTCGCGCGGGTCCTTGCGGTGGGCGCGCTCGAAGGCGCCGTGCGCGCCCGGGAGGTCGCGCGCCGAGAACGCGGCGCGACCCTCCTCGTACGCCGCGAGCGCTTCGGGGTCCACCGCCGGCGCCGTCGCCTCCGTCACCGGTTGCGCTCGTGGAGGATGCGGAGTCCATCGAGCGTGAGGTGCTCGTCGACCTCCTGGATGGTCTTCGAGACGCCTGCGATGAGCGGGGCGAGCCCGCCCGTCGCGACGATCTTCGGCGAGAACCCGAGCTCCTCGGTCATCCGCGCGCAGATGCCGTCCACGAGCCCGACGTAGCCGTAGACGAGGCCCGCCTGCATCGACGCGACGGTGTTCCGGCCGATGACGTTCGGCGGCCGGGCGAACTCGACGCGCGGCAGCTTGGACGCGGCGCCGGAGAGCGCGTCCATCGAGATCGCGATCCCGGGGCAGATGGCGCCGCCGAGGTATTCGCCCCTCTGCGAGACCGCGTCGAACGTGGTCGCCGTGCCGAAGTCCACCACGATGAGCCCCTGGTGCCAGCGCTCGAACGCGGCCACCGCGTTGACGACGCGGTCCGCGCCGACCTCTCGGGGGTTCTCGTAGAGGATGGGCATGCCGGTCTTCACGCCCGGCCCGACGAAGAGCGGCTTCACCTTGAAGTAGCGGACCACCATCTGCTCGAGCGCGAAGGCGAGCGGCGGCACCACGTTCGAGATCGCGACGGCGGAGACGCGCTCCGGGTCGAGCCCGTACAGCTCGAAGAGCTGGCGCAGGAGGATGCCCCACTCGTCGCCCGTGCGGTTCCGGTTCGTCTGGAGGCGCCAGTGGTGGCGCAGGGTCGCCCCGTCGAAGGCGCCCACCACGGTGTTCGTGTTCCCGACGTCGATCGCGAGCAGCACGGCCGGAGCGTAGCCGCCGCGCGCCGATCCGGTCAACGCGCCCCTTCGACGGGCTCAGGTTGCGCGGACGGTCCGCAGCAGGGCCACGTCCCCCGTCAGGATGCGCTCCCGCCCGGCCCGGGTCCGCACCAGCAGGGCGCCGGTCTCGTCGATGTCCTCGGCCGTCCCCACGACGTCCCGCCCCTCGACCTTCACGACCACCTCGCGGCCCAGCGTGACGCTGCGCTTCCGCCAGGCGGCGGCGACCGGACCGAACCCCTCCTCCGCGTGCCGATCGATCCACTCCTCCAGCGCGGTGAAGCACGCCGCGGCGAGGAGCGCCCGTGGCGCAGGCTGCCCTCGCTCGAGGAGCACGCTCGTCGCCTCCGCACGGACGTCCTCGGGGAAGTCCTCCGCGCGCGCGTTCACGTTGACGCCGATGCCGAGCACGACCCACGAGACGCGCTCCGGCTCGGCCGCCAGCTCGGTGAGGATCCCGGCGATCTTGCGCCCGGAGGCGTGGAGATCGTTCGGCCACTTGATGCCCGCCTCGACGCCGGCCTGCCGGAGCGCCTCGCAGACCGCGACCGAGGCGACGAGCGTCAGCTCGGGCGCGCGCGCCGGGGGCAGCTCCGGGCGCAGGACGACGGAGAAGTAGAGGTTGCGCCGCGGCGGCGAGCTCCACCCGCGCCCCCGCCGGCCGCGGCCGGCGGTCTGCGCCTCCGCGATGACGACCTCGCCGTGCTCCGCGCCCTCCTCGGCCAGCTCGCGCGCGCGGTCGTTCGTCGACCCGATCTCCTCGTGCCAGTGAAGGACCTGCCCGACGTCGTGCGTGTTGAGGAGCGGCCGCAGCTCGAGCGGCGTGAGGCGGTCCGGCACCTCCGCCAGCCGGTACCCTCGCGCCGGCAGCGCATCGATGCGGTACCCGTGAGCACGCAACGCCTCGACGTGCTTCCACACGGCCGCGCGGGTCAGGCCGAGCTTGTCGGAGATGGCCTCGCCCGAGACGAACTCGTCGCCGGCTTCGGCGAGGAAGGAGAGGACCAGCTCCTCCGAGTTGGATGGCTCCGGGGGCACTCCGGTCGATCTTCTTGGGGCCGTCGCGACCTGTCAATCGCGACCGGCGCGCCGGGCCTTCGGGCGGGCGCGGCCGATGCGACCGCCGCGGGCCGATCACCCGGTGCCGAGCTCGAAGGAGATGTCGACCGCGCGCGCGCTGTGCGTGATCGCTCCCATGGACACGAAATCCACCCCCGTCGCCGCCACCCGCGGCAACCGCTCGAGCGTCATGTTCCCGCTCGCCTCGAGCAGCGCCCTCCCCGCCGCGCGTCGGACCGCCTCCGCGATGGTCGCGTCGTCCATGTTGTCGAGGAGCACGATGTCCGCGCCGGCCGCGATCGCGGCGTCGAGGCCGGGGAGATCGACGACCTCGACCTCGAC
>DASSQM010000051.1:0-9550 GCA_035702465.1 Anaeromyxobacter sp.
CTCTGCAAGGAGACGCAGCTCACCGCCGAGGACCTGCCGCCGTCGCTGCGCGGCCCGCGCCCGCGCGAGCGCGCGCCGGGCGCGCTCATCCCGGGCGCCACGCTGTACGAGATCGAGCGCGAGGCGATCCTGCGCACGCTCGACATGGTCGGCGGCTCCACCTCGCGCGCCGCCGAGATCCTCGGGATCAGCGTGCGCAAGATCCAGTACCGCCTGAAGGAGTACGCCTCGGGGACGCGCGACGAGGGCGCCGAGGGCGAAGGCAAGGCCGACGAGACAGGGACGGAATAGGGGTCCCGGCGCCGGTAGCCGGTAAGGAGCGGCCGGGCACATTTCGCTTCGCGAAAAGTGCCTCGGCCGGATGTTGAATTCCGGCTAACTCGCCTGCGGCAAGGAAAGCGCGAACCGCGCGCCGCCCTCCGGCGAGTCCTCCACGGTGATGCGCCCGCCGTGCTGCGCGACGATCGCGTGCACGATGGAGAGCCCGAGGCCGGAGCCCTTCGCCTTCGTGGTGAAGAACGGCTCGAAGATGCGATCGCGCGCCTCGGGAGGCACGCCGGTGCCGTCGTCGTCCACGAGCACCGACACGAGGCCCGGGCCCTCGTGATCGGGGGCGGGCGGCTCGGTCCGGCAGGAGACGCGCACGAGCCCGCCGTCCTTCACGGCCTCGAGCGCGTTCAGCCCGAGGTTCACGAGCACCTGCCTCAGGCGCTCCTCGTCGCCGGCCACCGCCGGGACCGGGTCGAGGGTCCGCTCCAGGCGCACGCCGCGCCGCTCCGCCTCGCCGCCGAGCAGGTCGAGCACCTTGGTGACGACCGTGACGACGTCCACGCGCCGCGGCACGAACTCGCGCGGGCGGGCGAACTGAAGGAAGTCCTCGAGGATGTGATCGAGGCGCCGGATCTCGTCCTTCACCAGCGTGAGCGGCTCGAGGAGCTGTGCCTGGGGGTCCTTGGGGAGCCGGTGGATGCGCCGCTCGAGGACGGTGAGCTGGAGGGAGGCGGCGTTGAGCGGGTTGCGGATCTCGTGGGAGAGGCCCGCCGTCATGGTCCCCACCGCCGCGAGCTTCTCCGCCATCTGGGCGCGGCGGGCGAGGTCGCGCTTCTCCCCGTGGAGGCGCACCTGGCGCATCGCCTGCTCGACCGTGACGAGCAGCTCCTGCGTGGCGCACGGCTTCACGAGGTAGGCGCAGGCGCCGGCGCGCACGGCGGCGACGGCGGACTCGAGCGTCGCGAACCCGGTGAGGAGCACCACCTCGCCGTCGGGCGAGACCTCCTTGAGCTGCGGCGCGAGCGCGGTGCCGTCGCCGTCCGGCAGGCGCAGGTCGACGAGCGCGACGTCGAAGCCCTCCTCGCGGGCGAGCGCCAGCGCGGCGGCGCAGGTCGACGCGCCCCGGACCGCGTAGCCGGCTGCCTCGAGGATCTCCGCGAGGTTGTCGACGAGCGCCTCGTTGTCGTCGACGACGAGGATGCGCGGCCTGTCCGGGCGTTCCGTCATCGCTCGGCGGGCGCGGCCGGGCGTGCGCCGTGGAGCCGCTCGACCGCGGCGAGCAGCTGCGGGGTGTCGAACGGCTTCTGGAAGTAGCCCTGGTGCGGCAGCGGCGGCTCGCCGTAGGCCGACACCACGAGCATCGGCAGCCCCGGAAACCTCTCGCCGAGCCGGCGCATCGCCTCGCCGTGCGGGCCGCCCGGCACGCGCAGGTCGACGAGCGCGCAGAACGGCCGGACCGGTCCGAGCCGCTCGGTCTCGAGCACCGAGGAGGCCGTCACGGCCGCGAAGCCGCGCGTGCGCAGCGCCTCGCAGAGGTTGTCGGACATGCGCAGGTCGTCCTCGACCACCACGACGAGCCCGTCGCGCCGCGCCGAGGCGAGGAGCTCGAGGAGGCGCGCGACGTCGACCGGCTTCGGGAGGACGGCGAGGAGCCCCTCGCGCCGGGCGGCGTCGAGCGCGTCGTCGCCGACGTGCGCGGTGATCACCATCGCCGGCGCACCCGGGTCGAGGCGCCGGATGTGGTGGACCACCTCCGCGCCGCCCATGAGCGGCATGCGCATGTCGCAGAGCACGGCGTCGAAGTGGCGTCCGCGAGCGGCCTCCAGCGCCGCCTTGCCGTCGTTCGCCACCGCGACCTCGTCGCCCCGGTCGCGCAGGATCTCGGCGAGGTTCTCCACGAAGTCCGGGTTGTCGTCGACGATGAGGTACGTGCGCATGGCGACCCTTCCTACGCCGCGCCCACGGGGAGCTTCACCGTGAACCGCGCCCCGCCGCCGGGCCGGTCGGAGTAGGTGACGTCGCCGCCGTGCCGCTCCGTGATGCGCTTCACGAGCGCGAGGCCGAGGCCGATGCCCTTCTCCTTCGTGGTGATGAGCGGCTCGAAGAGGCGGCGTCGGGTGGCCGGGTCGACGCCGGGCCCGGTGTCCTCGAAGTCGAGCTCGACCGCGCCGTCGGCGCGGCGCCCGCGCACGGTCACCTCGCCCTGCGGCGAGGCCGCGTAGACGGCGTTCTCGAGCAGGTTCGTGACCACCTGCCGGAGCTGGACCGCGTCTCCGTCCACCGGCGGCAGGGCGTCGACGCCGTCGACGGCGATGGCGACGCCGGGCGGGTGCTTCACCGAGTCCGCCGCGCCCTTCACCACCTCGGCGAGCCGCACGGGCTCCTTCGCGAGCGGCCGGCTGCGGATCATGTCGAGCAGGTTCGTGATGATGCCGTTCGCGATCTGGAGCTGCTCCCCGATGCGGTCGAGGTGCTTCGCGGCGCGCTCGTCCTGGCCCATGCGGCCGCGCAGGATGTAGAGCGAGGTCTCGATGACGCCGAGCGGGTTGCGCAGGTCGTGGCCGATGGAGCCCACGAGCTGCCCGAACGTGGAGAGCCGCTCGACCCGCGCCTGCTGCGCGAGGAGGTCGTCGCGGTACGTGTTCAGCATGACGGCGAGCTCGAGGTCGAGGATCTTGCCGAGCGCGTTTCGGACCGCCTGGAGCTCCTCGGGGCGCTCGTGGAACGCGTCCCAGGCGATCGAGGCGAGCTCGACGCGCACGACGTTCATCGCGCCGAACATGTAGTGCTGCGGCAGCCCGATCTTCACGTGGACGCGCCCGATGCGCGTCCGCCCTTCCCAGTACGCCTCGTCCCACGGGCCGCTGAGCAGCGTGTCGAGCCACCGGCGCAGCGTGACCTTGAGGTGTCCGACCTGGCTCTCCCCGCCGACCAGGGCCTGGCGCGCGCCGTCGTGGCCGAGGATCCGGTCGTAGAAGACCTCCGCGACGCGGGTGAGCTTGGGGGCCGCGAACGCGTGCAGCGCGCGCAGGGCGCGCTCGTCGTCGTCGCCGAAGCGGACGTACCGCTTCAGCTCCTCGAAGACGGTCTCGGGCATCCGCCCCGTTTGTAGGCGGGCGGCCAGCCGGTTTCAACGGACAGGCACGCGGTCAGGCGCTGCCCGGCCGGTCCTGCGCCCGGACCGCCTCGGCGACGAGGTCGAGGTCCTGGACGACGTCGGCGGCGAAGCGGACGAAGTCCGCCTCGGTCACGATGCCGACGAGCTTCCCTTCGTTGTCGCACACGGGCAGACAGCCGTACTTCCGCTCGAGCATGAGCCGCGCCGCGTGGGAGAGCGCCATCGCGGGGCGCACGGAGGTGGGCTCCCGGGTCATCACGTCGGAGACGGCGATCTCTCTCGCGCCCGCCTTGCCCGACGCGCCGGAGCGGAGGATGTCGCGCTGGGTGAGGATCCCCACGAGCTTGTGGTCGCGCACGACGGGCAGGTGGCGGATGCCGCCGAGGCGCAGCAGGGCCTCGGCGAGCGCGACGTCGTCGGACTCGCGCACCGTGACGAGGTCCTTCGTCATGAAGTCGGCGACGGAGATCATGGTCCCTCCCGGGATGGGAGGGATTCTACCCCGCGCCGCGTCCCAGCGGGCGCCAGCCCTGTACCGCGTTCGAGGGCGCCGCGCCTCAGTGCACCACGAGCACCGGCTTCGGGCTGATGTGGATCAGCCGGTCGGAGACGCTCCCGAGGAACATGCGCGCGACGGCCCCGTGGCCACGGCTGCCGACCACGATCATGCCGATATCCTTCGCCGCTCCCTCCTCCGCGATCGCCTCTGCCGGAGAGCCGTACAGGACCGCCGTCGAGATCTCGAGCCCCGGCTCGTCGAGCGTCGACACCGCCGCCTCGAGGAGCCGGTCGGCGTACGCGCGGTGCTCCTTCTCCACCTCGGCGATGGTGAGCCCGTAGACGTCCGGCGGCAGCAGCAGCTTCGGAACGACGTGACAGAGCGTGAGCTTGGCGCCGAAGCGGAGCGCGATGTCCGCCGCCATCCGCGCCGCCTTCAGGGACGGGTCCGAGCCGTCCACAGCGACCAGGATTCGCTTCATGGAGTGACCCCCGTGTTGGGCTTCGGAACGATCCTGAACGATTCAAGAACGATGCCGCAAGTGCGGTAGACCAGGGCGGCGCCATGTCCTGCGCAGCGGGGCGCGGGTGCGGCGACTCGCCGCTCGCGGTAGCCTCGCGGGCGTGGAAGCGCGCCTCTCCAGGGAGGACGTGGAGGCGTCCGCCCGTCTGCTCGACGGCGGGCGGCAGGTGTACCCCCTCATGCTCGAAGCCATCCGCGGCGCGCGGTCCGAGGTGTTCCTCGAGGTGTACGCGTTCTCGCCCGAGGGCATCGGGGCCGAGTTCATCGCCGCGCTCTCCGCGGCGGCGCGGCGCGCGGTGCGCGTCCGCGTCGTCATCGACGCGTGGGGCTCGGCGCCGGCGACCGCCGAGGTCGAGGCCTCGCTCGCGGCGGCGGGATGCGACGTCCAGGTCTTCGGGTCGATCCTCGGCGTGCTCGCCGGGCGCCTGCGCCGGAACCACCGGAAGATCTTCGCCGTCGACAGCGAGCTCGCGATCGTCGGCGGCCTCAACATCGGCGACGCGTACGGCGTCCCGGATCCGGCGCCGCGCGAGACCGCGTGGGCGGACCTCGCGGTGGCGCTGCGCGGGCCCGTGGCGGCCTGGCTCCAGGAGCGGGGGCGGCGCGAGCGCGGGTGGAGCCCGCCCGGCCCGGTGCGCGTCTGGCTCTCGGGCCTCGGCGGCGGCAAGCGGCTCCGGCGCCGATACCTGAAGGCGTTCGGGCGCGCGCGCGACCGCATCCTGCTCGCGCACGCGTACTTCCTCCCCGACCGGCACGTGGTCCGCTCGATCGCCGCCGCGGCGCGCCGCGGGGTCGAGGTGAAGCTCGTCGTGGCGGGGCGCTCCGACGTCCCGCTCGTCGGGCCGGCGACGCGCCGCCTCTACCGCAAGCTCCTCCGCGCCGGCGTCGAGGTGAGCGAGTGGACCCGCTCCGTGCTCCACGCGAAGGCGGCGGCGGTCGACGGCCGGCGCCTCCTCGTGGGCAGCTTCAACCTCGACCCGTTCTCGCTCGCGAACCTCGAGGCGCTCGCCGAGGTCGCGCTGCCGGGACCCGCCGCCGACGCCGAGCGGTGGATCCGCGAGCGGTTCGCGGAGGGGGAGCGCGTCACGCTCGAGCGGATCGGCGCCGGCTCGCGAGCGGAGCGATTCCTGGCGGAGCGCGTCGGGCCGATCGTGGCGGCGGTCGCCCGCGGTATCGCGCGGCACGTGCTCCGGCGGCGGTGAGCAGCGGGGAAGGGCGGCCACGGCGGCGTGGGCCCGCGTGGCTCGGGTCTTGAAGGAACGCGCCTCGGCCCCACGAGCCGAAAGGAGCTCCCATCATGGACGGCGATGCTCAGGCGGCCGATCGGAGATCCGCCCGGCTGCTCGAGATGCGGATGGTCGACGTGATCACCGGGCGCGGGCGCTCGGTGACCCTCTCGAGCGTCCGCTGTCCGGTGCGCGGCCGCGCGACGGCGGTGGACGAGTGCGCGCACTGCGGGGACAGCGGGGGGGTCGCGCAGGATTCGGTGGCGCGCGGCGAATACCTCTCCTGCTGCTCGAAGGTCGCGCCCGAGGCGGGCGACGGCTCGGCCGGCGCGCGGGTCGCGGAGGTGATGCGGCCGACGGCCGTCGCGCTCCGCCCCGGCGTGGCGCGCAGCGTGGCCGCGGACGCGCTCCGCGCGCGCGGCACGCCGGTCGCCTCCGTGGTGGACGGGGAAGGGCGTCCCATCGGCCTCGTCTCCGAGGCGGACCTCCTGCGCGCAAAGACCGGCGCCCGCGTCTCCGACGCGATGGCGAAGATCGCGCTCTCGGTCCCCGAGACCGCGCCGCTCCGCAGGGCCGCCGCGCTCATGGCGGAGCATCGCAGCGAGCGCCTCGCCGTCGTGTCGGACGACGGCGTCGTCGTCGGGATGCTCACCGCGATGGACGTCGTGGCCTGGCTCGCCGGGACCGCGCTCTAGCCCGGCCGGCGCGCAGGCGGCGCGGAGAAAGCGCGGGCGGGCCCGATCGGCCCGCCCGGCGAGATGACTCAAGGTGAATCTGGCTCGCGCGACTCCGGGCCGCGCGCGGTCTTTCACGGAACGAAGGGGAACCCCTCCGGCGCGCCTCGGCGCGCTGCGCTCCTCGCTACGCCTGCTTGTGACCCGTGTCCGACGGCGGCGTCGACCCGCCCGAGGCCGGCTTCTCGTCCTCGCCACCGAACGACTTCTTGAAGCTGCGAATGCCCTCGCCGAGACCCTTTCCGAGCTGCGGGAGCTTGTTCGCCCCGAAGAGGATCACGACGATGAGCAGGATGATGATGAGCTCGCCCATTCCGAGCTTGGGAAGCATGGAGCGTCCTTTCGTTCCGCGGACCGACTGCTGGACCTATTTAACGGCGTTTAGGCCGCGTTGTCTTCCATCGCGATTGCGGCCAGACGGCGCTGGTCCAAGACTCGCACACCCCGCGAGGCGTCGACCACCCCGTCCTTCTCGAGCTTGGTAAGACACCGGGACAGGGTCTCCGGCCGCATCCCAAGAAGACGGGCCACGACCTGCTTGCGTACCGCATTGGGTCGGTCAGCGAGGAAGCGGGCGTGCGCTAGGGCGAAGCGGGCGACCCGGGAGAGACAATCCCCCTGCCTCCAGTTCACCTCGTCGCGCTGCTGGCGCGACTCCGTGAGGAGCAGGTCGAGGACGACCCTCGCCGCGCTCTTCTCGGGCCCGACCCACTGTGAGAGCGCGTCGCTGCTGATCCCACAGATCTTCACGCGAGAGAGCGCCCGGACCTCGAACGGCGAAGGCTCGCTCTGGAGCGCCTCGGTGCAGAGGAGAGACGACGGCCCCCGCAGGGACAAGAGCAGCTCGGAGCCGCGCGGGCTCACCGCCGAGAGCGCCACGAACCCTTCCTTCACGAAGAAGACGGTGCGCGGACGCTCGCCCTGGGCGCAGATCGTCGCTCCGGACTCCCGGCTCGTCGGAGTGAGGCGGCACCTGCCCTGGGAGGCGAGGCCGAGTGTGCAAGCGTTGCAGTCGGAGACGGGGGCGTTGGAGAGCACGCGTCCTCCTTGGGGAAAGGTCGCTTGATCGCCGTCTGTTTGCATCAGTTAGGCCCGCGTAGGTCCGGGGTTTTTGCCTTGACCGCATGCAGACGTTGCGCTTTGGCCCGGATCAAGTGGCGCCCGACGCAGCTTTTGCGAGCCACGTTCGCGCACGTCGGCGCCGTGGCATGATGCGCGCCGCCATGGAGAGGCTCCTCGCGATCCGCGACGCGATCGCGGCGGCGATCGCGCCGGTCGGCTCGGAGGAGATCGCGCTCGACGCCGCCGCGGGCCGCTGGCTCGCCGCGCCCGCGCGCGCCCGTGTCCCGTCCCCGCCGTACACGTGCTCGTCGATGGACGGATTCGCGATCCGCGCGGACGAGGTGGGCGGGCCGGCGGCGCTGCCCGTCGCGTTCGCGGTGTACGCGGGGGACGCGCCGCCGCCGCTCCCGCCGGGGCAGGCCGCGCGTATCTTCACCGGCGGTACGTTGCCCGCCGGCGCGGACACCGTCGTGCGCGAGGAGGGCGTCCGCGTGGACGCCGCCGTCGCGCGCTTCTCGGAGGCAGCGAGGCGTGGAGAGAACGTGCGGCGCGCGGGCGAGGACGTCGAGGCGGGCGGCATCGCGCTCGATGCGGGCGCGCGCATCGGCGCCCGGCAGGCCGCGCTCCTCGCGTCCGTGCGCGCCGAGCGCGTGACGGTCCGCCGCCGGCCCGCGGTCGCGGTGGTCGCGACCGGCGACGAGGTGGTCTCCGGCCGGACGCCCGACTCGAACGGGATCGCGGTCGCCGCGAGCGTGCGCGCGATCGGCGCGGACGTCTCGCGCCGGGCGGTGGGCGACCGGCTCGACGACGTCGCGGCCGCGCTCGCAGGAGCGCTCGCCGCGTCGGACGCGGTCATCACCACGGGCGGCGTCTCGGTCGGCGAGCGCGACCTCGTGCCCGCCGCGCTCGCGCGCGTCGGAGCCGACGTGCGCGTGCACGGCGTCCCGATGAAGCCGGGGAAGCCGTTCCTCTTCGCGGTGGCGAGCGGGAAGCCGGTGTTCGGCCTGCCCGGGAGCCCGTCCGCGTGCCTCGCCGCGTTCGAGGTCTTCGCGCGCCCGGGGCTGCTCGCCCTCGCGGGCGCGGCGCGCCGCACGCGCGCGGCGGTGCCGCTGCGGCTCGCGGAGGCGGCGGCGGGCAGGCCAGGGCGCGCACGCATCCTGTGGGCGACGGTCGAGCCCGACGGCCGCGCGCGGCCGCTCGGTCGCGACTCGGCGCAGGTGCGTGGGCCCGCGCTCGCGGACGCGCTCCTCCTGGTGCCGGCCGGCGAGGGCGACCTGCCCGAGGGCGCGGAGGTGACGGCGTGGCTCCTCGACGACGACGCGCAGTGAAGCCCATGCCCGTCGTCGCCGTGTCGGGCTTCAGCGGTTCGGGCAAGACGCGGCTGCTCGCGAAGCTCATCCCGGCCTTGCGCGCGCGGGGCGTCTCGACCGCCGTGGTGAAGCACACGCGGCACCCGCACGCGTTCGATCGGCCGGGGAAGGACACGGAGGTGCTCCGGCGCGCGGGGGCCGCCGCGGCCGCGATCGACGGCCCGGGAGGCATGGCGTTCTTCGGCCCGCCGGCGGGCGGGCTGCGCGCGATCCTGCGCTTCCTCCCGCCGGTCGATCTCGTGCTCGCGGAGGGGTGGAAGGAGGCCGCCCTGCCGCGCGTCGAGGTGCACCGGCGGAGCATGGCGCAGCCGTTCCTGTGCGCGGAGGACGCGCGCGTGTTCGCCATCGTCACGGACGAGCCGCCGCCCCGCCCGGTGCCCTCGTTCCGGCCGGACGAGGTCGAGCCGCTCGCGGACCTCCTCTGCGCCCGCTTCCACCTCGGGGCGCGCCGCGCGCCCGCGCGCTTGCGGGTGAGCCCCGCCGTGAGCAGGGTTCGCGCGGAGGGAAGCGGGCGCACGGTCGCGCCCGGGAGAGCGAAACGCATGGCGAAGATGACGAGATCGAGGCGTGGAGGCCGGCGGAGCAGCGGATCCCGGCAGGGCGCCGGGCGCAAGGGCGGGCGCGCCACGCTGAGGGCGCGCGGGCCGGAGTTCTTCTCCGAGATCGGGCGCAAGGGCGGGAAGAAGAGCGGCGCGCGGCGCCGGGCGTCGGCGCGGAGCTCGGGCCGGATGAGCTCGCGCTCGCGCGGC
>DASSQM010000052.1:0-15271 GCA_035702465.1 Anaeromyxobacter sp.
GTCGAGGTCGAGGTCGAGGTCGCGGTCGAGGTCGAGGTCGAGGTCGCGGTCGCGATCGAGATCGAGATCGCGATCGGCGGTCGCTACGCCGTCGCCTTCCCCGGCCCGCTCCGCGGCGCGAGCGCCTCGGCCTCGGCGTCCGCGAACGCGTCCACGCGCAGCTTCACGTCGGCCTCCTCGGTCATCCACATGTCGAGGCGGGCGAGGAACCGGAGCAGCCTTCCGATGGTGGCGAGCTGCTCCTGCCCCGTCGCGCGGTCGACGCCGCGCACCCAGGCGTTCACGAGATCGCCGGTCACCGTCGACGTGAAGCGGTGCTGCCGGAGGATCTCCGCCGCCACCTCGGCGCGCAGCCGCCGCTGCCAGGGAGCGGCGCCCCCGCCGCGGAAGCGCATGCGGATGTGGTTCTCGTTCGGGCTCTCGGACAGGAAGCTGTCCACCACGACGAAGTGGCACGCCTGCCGCCGCGGGCGCACGCGGAGCGGGTCGCGCTCCATGCCGCCGCGGGCGTTCAGGTTGAGGTAGCTGTCGGTGATGCACGCGTAGTTCGGGACGCCCAGCTCGCTCGGGCCGGACATCGCGCGCGTCGCGGCGAGGACGGACGGCGACGGCTCCGCCCGCTCGAGCCGGCGCGGGTGGAAGTTCGCGTCGGCGAGGCCCCGCCAGAGCCCCAGGAACGGCGCGGAGGTGATCTCCGCCGGCGAGACGCTCTCCTTCGCCGCGGCCTCGGGGACGATCCCGCCGCCGAGGTCGAGGACGTGCACGAAGAGCGGCTGCGCCGACTCCACCTTCTTCACGCCGCCGATGGACGACTCGAGCAGCCGGTCGCCGATGTCGAACATCGACTGGATCGCCATCTCGTGCGCGAAGCGCACGACGTCGTGCAGGGACTGGCACGCCCACGTTCCGATGAACGCGGTGCCGGAGAGCTTCGTGAGCTTGCCCGCGAGCGGATCGGGCAGCCCGAGCGCGCGCTCGCCGCCCACCGCGCGCGTGCGGCCGCGCAGCTCGGGCCAGAGCGCGCCGTCGTAGATCGCGCGACTCCCCGGGTCGAGGCTCACCATCCGCCCGGGCGCGAGCGCCTCCAGCGCCCCCTTCGCGCCGAAGAGGCTCGGGACTCGGAACTCGCGCAGGATCGAGGCCGCGTGCCCGGTGACGGTGCCGCGCTCCGCCACGATGCCGCACACGCGCGGCAGGAGCCGCACGCAGTCGGGCAGGAGCTGCGGGACGACGAGGAGCGCGCCGGCCGGCGTCTCCTCCTCCTCCCGCGGCGTCCGCGCCACGTACACGCGCCCGACGGCGCGCCCGTGCCAGATCGGCTCGCCGCCGCGCAGCACGAGGCGCGCGCCGTCCGGGACCTCGCTCCCGGCGTGCTCCGGCCGCTCGGTGCGGAGCGGGCGGGCCTGGAGGATGGAGAGCTTGCCGTCCCCGTCGACGACCCACTCGATGTCCTGCGGCTTGCCGAAGTACCGCTCGATGGCGAGCCCCACCTCGGCGAGCTGGACGACCTCGGCGTCGGCGAGGGACGCCTGGAGCTGCTCCGCGCCGTCGAGCGCGAGGCGGGCCAGGCCGCCCTCGGTCGCCTCGACGAGCCGCGCGCGCTTCGGGGCGATGCGCCGCTCCACGATGCGGTGCGGGGGGACGCGGGAGACGAGGAACGTGTCCGCGCTCGCGATGCCCGCGGACACGTCGGGCCCGAGCCCGGTCCCGGAGGTGACGAGGAGGTCGCCGCCCTTGGGATCGTCCGGGGGCCGCGTGAAGAGCACGCCCGACGCGCGCGCGCGCACCATGCGCTGGACGAGCACGGACATCGGCGTGTCGACGTCCGCGAGCCCCGCCGCCCGGCGATAGAAGACCGCGCGCGGGGAGAAGCGGCTCGCCACGACGCCCTTCCAGGCCTCCACGAGGCCCGACGGCCGGACGTTGAGGAACGTCTCGAACTGGCCGGCGAACGAGAGCGCGCCGCCGCCCTCGCCGGCCGCGCTCGAGCGCACCGCCAGCCCCTCGCCCTCCGCGAACCCGCAGGCGTGGTGCGCCTCGAGGATCGCCTCCGAGATCGCGGGCGGGATCTCCGCCGCGCGCACGAGCTCCTGCGCGAGCTCGCAGCGCCGCCGGAAGTCCTCCGGGGCGTCGAGCCGCGCGGGCGCGAGGACGGTGCGGAGCTGGCTCGCGAGGCCGGCGTGCTCGAGGAACTCCCGGTACGCCTCGACCGTCACCGAGAACCACTCCGGGACGCGCACGTGCAGGTCGCACTCGAGCCGCGCGAGCTGGACCGCCTTGTCGCCCACCTGGTCCGCGTTGTCCGTGCCGATCTCGGACATGCGGAGGACGAGGCGCGACGAGCGCCGCTCGGAGGCCTTCTCCAGGAACTTGAACACGTCCGCGCGGAGCGTCGCCACCACGTTCGCGAGGTCGAAGTAGCGCTGGCCGGTGAGCTCGTTCAGGACGCCGACCATGTCGGCGGTGCCGTCGAAGAGCGCCCGGATGCCCATGCGCACGCGGCTGTGGTGGAAGGAGGTCCAGGACGACTCCTCCTCGAGATCGGAGAGGTGCTCCAGCACCTCGTTGTTGAGCGCGAGGAGCGTGCGGAAGAGCCGGTACTTCGACAGCATGCGCTCGACGTGCTCGACGGACCTCGGGCGGTGGCGGGACGGGAGCACGGCGTCGTCGACGCCGCGCGCGACGCCGGTCAGCAGCACGACGGCCGGGTGCGGCCGCTTGTGGCGCCGGGTCCCGAGGAGGTCGACGCCGATGCCCGTCACCACGAGCGCGAACACGGCGAGGAGGCCGAAGGCGGTGCCGCGCTGGTGCGCGAGGCGGAAGAGGAAGTCCGGCATCCCGACCCGCTGGAGCGTGACGCGCGAGGCGTCCTCCCGGACGACCGCGCCGCCGGCGAGCTCCAGCACCGCGACGTCGATCTCGCCCGGCGGCGTCGTGGCCGGCAGCGGGATGGCGACCTCGAACGCGCGGCGGCCGCCCGCCGGGTCGCCGAGGTGGACCGCCCCGGGCGCCACGCGGTAGAGGCCCTCGCTCTCCTTGAGGCGCACGAGCTGCTGGATGAGCTCCGCGTCGAGGCCGTCCTGCCCGGCGTGAGCGGCCGCGCGCCGCACCGCCATGTGCGCGGCGAGCGTGTCGTAGCCGAGGCGCTGCTGCTCGCGCACCGCCCGCGGGGCGAGCGCCCTCAGCGCGCCGGAGGTGTAGACCGCGTACAGTCCGGGCGCGTTCTCGAACGTGACGTGCTCGACGCCGCCCCAGATGACGCCGCCGAGCTTGCCGCGCCGGTTGAAGGCGTGGTGCTCGAGCGGGCCCGTGAGCCGGATGGCGACCTGCGCGTGCTCGTCGACGCTGCCGGTCACGCGGAGCGTGGCGCCGTCGTAGAAGCTGCCGGCGAGGACCCGCGCCGGCTCGACGGTGGAGAACCCGTCCGCGCGCGGCGCGCCGGGGAGGAGCGCGCACGCGAGCCAGAGAGCGCGCGCGGCGAGCCGCACCGCGCCGGGGTGCTGCCGTTTCCGGGTCATGGCCTCACTCCCCCGCCACGTGCGAGAGGAGCACGCTCGGCGCCTGGACCAGGTCCACGCTCACCTTCGCCGCGACCGCGAGCACGATGATCGCGAGCAGGATCTTGAGCTGGTCGGCGCGCAGCCGGCGCCCCCAGCGCGCGCCGAACACCGCGCCCGCGGTGGACCCGATGGCGAGCAGGAACGCGAGCACGAAGTCCACGGTGTGGTTCTGCTGGGCCTGGAGCACGGTGACGAACATCGTCGTGCACAGGATCTGGAGGAGGCTCGTGCCGACCACGACGTGCATGCGCATGCGCAGCACGTAGAGCATGAGCGGCACCATCACGAACCCGCCGCCGACCCCCATGAGCGCCGCCAGGACCCCGCCGAAGATCCCGAGCACGATGGGGACGAGGACGGAGACCTCGATCTCCGACTTCGGGAAGCGCATCGGCAAGGGGAGCGCGTCCAGCCACTTGCGGCGCGGGGGCGGCTCGAAGCGCCGCTCGGACATGTAGATGCCGCGGCGCCAGGTGCGGATCGACTCGACCATCATGAGCGTACCGATGGCCCCCAGCATGACCACGTAGAGCACGCGGATCACGCTGTTCACCGGGCCGAACCGGTTCAGCCAGGCGAGGAGCTCGACGCCCGCCACGCTGCCGATGACGCCCCCCGCGAAGAGCGTGAGGCCCATCTTGAAGTCCACGGTCCCGGCGCGCGAGTGCTCGAACGTGCCGGTGGTCCCGGCGGCGACGATGGCGGCGGAGCCCGACGCTGCCGCGACCATGGGCGGGATGCCGAGGAACATGAGGAGGGGCGTGAGGAGGAACCCGCCGCCCACGCCGAAGAGGCCGGAGAGGAGCCCGACGACGCCGCCGACGGCGACCATGAGCGGGATGCCCACGCTCGCCTGGGCTATCGGGAGGAACAGATGCATGGGATCGCCTCGATCACGGGTGAAACGTCGTCACGCGGCCCCCGGCCCCTGGCCTCCCCCGTCGCGCGATCTCCTGGGCTCCTGCGGCCGTTCCGTCCGGCCGTCCTCGCCATTGTCCAACAAGATCCGCCTCGCCGTCTCGCTGTCCCCCTCCTCGGCGAACGCGGCGGCGGCGATGGCGTCCTCGAGCGACGCGCCGCGGCGCTTCGGGCGCGGCTCCGCGGCCCGTCCGCACGCGTCGAACACGCGCGCGTCGCAGCGGGCGCAGACGGTGGCGTCGAGGCGCCTCTTGATCTCGCGGATCGCCTCGGGCCGCGTGCGGAAGAGGTTCTCCTCGCCGATCTCCTCGAGGTAATGGCCGGCGCGGAGCGCCTCGTAGGTGCGCTCCTTCACGCCGAGCAGGTAGAGCCCGCCGCCCAGGCGTCGGCGTCGGCGCGCCTCGCGCGTCAGCATCTCGGCGCCGGCGATGTCGGCGAAGTTCACGCTGTCGGCGACGAGGAGCACGTGCTTGTGCTGCGGGTTGCGCGCGTCGATGTCCTGGAGCCGCTGCTGCACGTGGTCGATCGCGCCGAAGAAGAGCGACCCGTGCACCTCGACGATCTTGAGCTGCGAGCACTCGGGCTGCTCGGCGGCGCTCGCGAACGCGCCGTGCACGTCGGCGGCCGGCGCCACCGCGCGCACCAGCGGCCGCGAGGTGCGGTTCAGGTAGAGCGCGAGCGACAGGATGACGCCGATGTAGATGGCGAACTCGAGGTCGAGGAAGAGCGTCGAGAGGAGCGTCGCGACGAGCACCGCCGTCTCCGACCGGCTCGCCTTCACGATCCCCGCGATGTGGTGGAAGTCGATGAGCCCCCAGGCCACGAGGAACAGGATGCCGGCCATGGCGGCGACCGGCAGGTACGCGGCGAGCGGCGCGACGAGGAGCAGGATGAGCGCGAGGAACGCGGACGCGAAGGCGGCGGCGAGCGGCGTGCGCGCGCCGGCCTCGTAGTTGAGGCCGCTGCGGTTGAACGACCCGCTCGAGGCGTAGCTCGAGAAGAAGCTGCCCACCACGTTCGCGAGCCCCTGCCCGACGAACTCCTGGTTGCCGTCGATGCGCTGCTCGGAGCGGATGGCGATGGCGCGCGCGATGGACACGGCCTCGGTGAGGGCGAGGACGGTGACCGCGAACGCGCTCCCGCCGAGCTGCTTCACGACGCCGAGCGAGAGGGTCGGGTGGGAGAGCGGCGGGAGCCCCGACGGCAGCGCGCCGACGGTGCGGATCCCCGACGCGCCCGGGCCGGCCACGGCGTCGAGGACGACGCCCGCGACCGAGCCCACGAGCATCGCGGCGATCATGTACGGGAAGCGCGGCGCGAGCCGCTTCACGGCGACGCCCGTGACGAGCGTGACCGCGCCCACGGCGGTGACCCACGGGTTCACGCGGTGGAGCTGCGTCGCGAACGAGGAGATGATCTGGGGGAACGGGGCGCCGCGCGGGATGTCGACGCCGAAGAAGTTCTTGATCTGGCTCGACGCGATGAGGATGGCCGCGCCCGCGGTGAACGCGATCACCACGGTGTGCGAGATGAAGTTCACGAGCGTGCCGAGCCGCGCGATCCCCATGGCGAGCTGCATGAGGCCCACGAGGAACGTGAGCGTCAGGACGAGCGAGACGTACGGCGCGCTCCCCGGCTCGGCGAGCGGGCTCACCACGCTGAACACGACGATCGAGATCGCGGTGGTCGGCCCGGAGACGAGGTGCCACGAGGACCCGAACAGCGCCGCGATGATGGCGGGGACCATCGCGGAGTAGAGCCCGTACTCGGGCGGCAGGCCGGCGATGGTCGCGAACGCGACGCCCTGCGGGAGGACGATGATCGCGCCGGTGAGGCCGGCGGTGAGATCCCCGCGCACGGCGGCCGTGTCGAGGCGCGGCCACCAGGCCAGGAACGGCAGCCACGCGGCCCAGCGGGACGGCGGCGGCGCCGACGCCGCTCGGGCGGCGATCGGCGGCGCGTCCGGCGAGACCGCGCGCGCGGGGCGGAGTCCGCTCATGAGCTCTTCGCGAGCTTGCGGGCGCGGGGGAGGGCCGGCGCGCGCGGCGCGGGCGCCTCGCTCCGCTCCTCGCGGTCCGCGTCGGCGAGCAGCTCGCGCGCGGTTTCGGCGTCGTTCTCCTCGGCGAACGCGACGGCGGCCATCACGTTCGCGAGCTTCTCGATGAGCTTCCTCATGGCGTTCGTGCCCCCTTCCTCTTCTCCCGTCCGTGAAGGGAGAAGAGCACCGGCCGTGCCATGCGCTCGTTCGCCCGGGGCCACGATTTCCGCGGCGATGGGGCGGCGCGGCGGCCGCCGGAGAGGGAGGAACGATGCAGGATGCAACGCGGCCTGCCGGGGCCGCGGCGCACTGCCCGCCCAATGCACCGAACCGACGGGGGAAAACGGCGCCGCGCCGCGCGCCGTTTCAGGATGCAACGGCGCAACCGCCGGGCATCAGGCGGGATCGAGGTAGAAGACCGGCAGCGGGACCGACGTCAGCCGCGCCTTCGGAACGAGCTCCGGCTCCACGAGCAGGAACGCGATCCGGCGGAACCGCCGCGTCACCGCGACGACCGCCTGCTCCGGATCGCCCTTCCCCGCCAGGTGCACGAACGGCACGCCGCGCTCGGCGGCGCGGGCCTGGAACGCCTCCGGCGGCAGCCGCGCGCCGCGCTCGGACGGCCGGCCGCGCAGCCGCGCAGCGAGCCTGGCCATAGCGGGCGCGACGGAGAGCGCCACGAGGCCGTACCCCATGCGCTCGGCCATCCCGAGCGACTGCTCGACCAGGCGCCGCGAGAACCCGGCGCTCCGGCTGACCGCGAGGATCCGCTCCGCCTGCGGCGGCGTCTTCTCGCGGAAGAGCTCCGCCGCGATGCCGTGCGCGGTGTCGATCTCGCCGACCTCGGCGAACGAGATCGCCTCCATCAGGTCGTCGAGCTTGTTCCTCTTCCGGGACATCGTCGCGGCGCCTCCTCGGCAGGCCGGAGGCTCCTCTCAGCAAGAACGGGGCCGAGGTCGAGGAGGACCTCAGTCACCGTCACCGATACGGTAGCGCTTGAGCTTGCGCCACAGGGTGACCCGATCGAGCCCGAGGATGGCGGCGGCGCGGGAGCGGTTCCCGTCCACCTCCTTCAGGACCCACTGGATGTACGCCTTCTCCTGCTCGTCGAGCGAGGGGAACCGCCCGCCCTCGCGGCGGAACACCTCGAGGCTCATCCGCTTCAGGTCCTCGGGCAGGTGCGCGAGCTCGAGGGTGGACCCGCTCGCGAGCGCGACCCCGCGCTCGACGAGGTTCTCGAGCTCGCGGACGTTCCCCGGGAACGCGTAGCCCTGGAGCAGGCGGATCACCTCGTCGGAGATGGCGTCCACCTTCCTCCCCATCCGTTGCGCGTGCTTCTTGAGGAAGAAGTGGGCGAGCATGGGGACGTCGTCCCGGCGCTGCGCGAGCGGCGGCAAGGCGAGCGTCACCACGTTGAGGCGGTAGTACAGGTCCTGCCGGAACTGCCCCGCCTCGATCGCCTCGCGCACGTTGCGGTTCGTGGCGGCGACGAACCGCACGTCGACGGAGATGGGCTCCGTCCCGCCGACGCGCAGGAGCTCCCTCTCCTGGATGACGCGCAGGAGCCGCACCTGCATGGCCGGGCTCATCTCCGTGACCTCGTCGAGGAAGAGCGTGCCGCCCTTCGCGATCTCGATGAGCCCCTTCTTCTGCGCGGCTGCGCCGGTGAAGGCGCCCTTCTCGTGGCCGAACAGCTCGCTCGTGAGGAGCTCCTCCGTGAAGGCGCCGCAGTTGACGGCGAGGAACGTGGCGCCCGCCCGGCGGCTGTGCCGGTGGACGTAGCGCGCCACGAGCTCCTTCCCGGTGCCGGACTCGCCGGTGATGAGGATGTTGCAGTCCGTCGGCGCGACGCCGCGCGCGGTGTCGAGGACCTTCAGCAGCCCCGGGTCCTGCGTCACGATGTCGACCTTGTCCTGCAGCCCGTCGACGGTCTCGCGCAGGCGCCGGTTCTCCTTCTTCAGCTCCACCTTCTCGGCCGCCTCGCCGACCACCTTGCGGACCTCGTCGAGCTTGAACGGCTTCGCGACGTAGTGATACGCGCCGTGCTTCATCGCCTCGATGGCGGTGTCGATCGACGCGTACCCGGTGATGAGGATGACCTCCACGTCCGGGTCGAGCTCGCGCGCGCGCTTCAGCACCTCCATGCCGTCGACCTTCTCCATGCGGAGATCGGTGAGGACCACGTCGAACGGGCGCGCGCGCAGGAGCTTCAGCGCGGCCGGCCCGCTCGCGGCGGTGGTGACGGCGTACCCCTCCTTCGCGAGCACGCGCTCGAGGTTCTTGAGCGCGATGGGCTCGTCGTCCACGACGAGCAGCCGCGCCTTCCCCGCGGGCCCGGGCGCCTCCGCCTCCGCGATGTCCGGTCGCTCGTCGCTCATGGCGCTCGCCGCGGCTCCGCGGGCGCTCTCTCCTGCCCGGAGTCTACCGGCTCGGGCTCCCCGAGCGGCAGCGTCAGGTGGACCGCCGTGCCCTCGCCCGGCACGCTCTCGATGCGGATGGCACCGCCGTGCTGCTCGACGATCTGGTGCGTGAGGTAGAGCCCGAGGCCCGTCCCGTGGCCCACGTCCTTCGTGGTGAAGAACGGGTCGAAGACCCGGTCCACCACCTCCTTCGGCATCCCCTTGCCGCTGTCGCAGAAGACGAGCTCGGCGCCGCCCACCGTGCGCCGGCCCACGATCCGGATGGTCCCTCCCTCGCCCGCGTCGGAGATCGCGTCGACCGCGTTCGTGAGGAGGTTCACGAACGCCTGCTCGAGCCGGGTCTTGTCCGCGGCGACCTCGAGGTCGCCCGGGACGTCCACGTCCACCGCCACGTGCCGCGGGATGCGCGCGTGCACGAGGATCACCGCGCCGCGCACGGCGGAGAGCAGGTTCGTGGTGCGGCGGTCGATGCGGGCGCCGCGGGTGAAGTCGAGCACGGTGCGGATGATGTCCGTGGCGCGATCGGTCTGCGAGACGATCTGGTCGATGAGCTCGCGCCGCTCCGCCGGGCCGGCGCGCTCGTTCTCCTCCTTCAGGATCTCCGCCGAGGTGGAGATGTTCGAGAGCGGGTTGTTGATCTCGTGGGCGATCCCGGCGAGCGCGGTGCCGAGCGACGCGAGCCGCTCGGACTGGAGCACCTCCTGCCGCCGCTCGAACACCTCGCGCAGCATCCGGTTGAACGCGGCGTTCATCGAGCGGATCTCGCCGTGGACCGATCCCTCCGGGAGGGGCTGGAAGTCGCCGGCGGCGATGCGCTGCATGCCGCGCTCGAGCTCCTCGAGCGGGCGGATGGCGGTGAGCACGATGACGCGCGCGATGAGCGCGGTGCCGACCAGGAACGCGACCACGAGGACGAGGAGGGTTCGGCGCCCGGACCGCAGCAGCTCCTGGATGTTCTTCCCCTCGGCGCCGGCGAGGCGCTCGGCGACGTCGGTGATGCCGCGCCCCAGGTCGCGGATGGCCGCGGCGGTGGCAAGGCTGTCCGCCTCCTCCGGGTCGAGCTGGCGCGCGCCCGCGCGCTGGAGGCGGTCGCGGTACTCGTGCAGGAGGCGCGCGGTCCGCTCGCCGCCCCAGTCCGGCGGGGCGGTCTCCGAGCCGAGGCCCGCGACGGCCCGGAACCAGCGCGGGTGGCGCGGCGCCCTGGGCGCGCCCGCGCCGCCCTCGACGAGCGCGAGCGCGGCGCCCGCGTACTCGATCGCCCTGTCGAGGTCCTCCCGCATGCCGTACAGGAGGTAGTTCTTCTCGTACCGCCGCATCTCGAGCGCCGTGTCGAGGAAGCGCGAGATGCCGGAGTACGCGGCGACGTCGTCCTCGACGACGCGCAGCGTGACGAACATGACCGCGGCGACGAGGAGGAGGAACCCGAAGCTCAGGAGGAACCCGGCCGCGATCTTGCCCCGGATGCTCGTCGTGCCCGCGAACAAAGGTTCGGGTCTCTCCGGCGTCAGCCGTCAGCCCTCAGCCTACAGCCATCGGCGAAGAATACCCCAGCCTGCGTGTGCCTGACGCGGATGGCTGGCGGCGGATGGCTGCGGGCGGCGCTCAGTTCCAGATCGCGAGCCCCTTCAAGAGGGCCCGCGTCGAGGCGAAGAGGAGGAGGCCGATCACGATGTACCGGATGGCCGCGGGCTTCGTGAACGCCAGGATCCGCACGCCCACGATCGATCCCAGCATGATGCCGATGATCGACGGCGCGACGAGCATGGGGAGCACGGCGCCGTCGTTCACGTAGATCCAGGCGGCCGAGGTGTCGGTGATGGAGAGCAGGAACTTGCTCGTCCCGACCGACACCTTGAGCGGCGCGCCCATGAGGAGGTTCAGCACCGGTACGTTCGCCCAGCCGGCGCCCAGGCCGAACATGCCCGCCATGACGCCGATGACGATGAACGAGAGGAGGCCTTGCGGCGTGCGGTGGATCTTCCAGTCGACGTCCTGGCCCGTCGAGGCCTCGTGGTAGATGCCGCTGATGCGGAGCGCGGTGGAGAGGCTGTCCGCCTGCCGCACCTCCGGGTACTCGGACTTCTTCGCCACCGCCATGATCGCGACGATGCCGAGGATGGTCGCGCCGAGCGCGATCTGGACCACGCGCGTCGGCAGCGCGAGCCCGATCATCGCGCCGACGATGGCGCAGGCGGAGGCGATGAGCGCGACGGGGATGGCGAGCCGGAGGTCGGCCATGCCCTTCTTGAGGAGGCCCGGCCCCGCGGCGAGCGCGCCCGCGAGCGCGACGAGGAGGCCCGCCCCGCGCACGAAGTCGAGGTGGAACGGGAAGAAGCCGCCGATGATCGGCACGAAGAGGACGCCGCCGCCCACGCCGCCGAGCACGGCCACGATTCCCATGGCGAACGTGACGACGAAGAGCAGCGCCGGCCAGATCCACCACGCGAGCGACGAGCCCGACGCCGGCGCCGCGACCGCCGCCGCGTGGCCGGACGCGCGCGCGACGGCCGCCGTGACGAGCACCCCGAACGCGACCCACCCGGCGCGCCAGAGCGCCTGGGCGGCCCCTCTCCCCCCCGGCGTCCGAGGTCCCATTCCCTAGTGCCCCCCCACCTTGAGGACGCCCGACGCCGCGAGCACGAGCACCAGGACCTCGACCACGGCGAGCACGCCGTAGATGCGGTCGTTCTTGCGGAAGAGGATCGGGGTGATGGCGAGGTAGCAGACGATCGCGACGGCGGCGAGGAACGCGATCCCGAGGAAGTTGAGGAAGTCGCCCTTGCCGAGCATGCCGAGCCAGCTCCACCCGGCGTGGATCCCAGTCGCGGCGAGGTACTGCTTCACGGGGAGCGACCAGTAGCGCGGGAGCTCCTGGACCGGGATGTGCGGGCTCACGAGGCCCGTGACGTAGAGCGCGAAGGTGACGACGAGCAGGAGGAGCCCGAGCTTCATGCCGAGGTCCAGCACGCCTGCGTACGCGAGCTGCTCCTCGGCGATGGCCGGCTTCTCCCGCTCGGCCTCGACGACGACCCGCATCAGGCGGACGGGCGCGGTGTTCTCGCTCATGGACACCTCCGGGAGGGGCGGCGATCGACGCGGGCCCCGGCCGGCCGGCGCGCTTGACCGCACGCCCGCGACTGAGGCAAGGAGATGGAGCACCGAGGAGGTCGTCGATGGACGCGCTGTGGCTGCTCCAGGGTCCGTACGAGGCGAAGGGCTGGAAGCTCCTCGAGGCCGACTCGCGCGCGAAGAAGGTCGACCTGCTCCTGTTCGACCGCGCCGCGTGGGCGCTCGTCCAGGCGGCCGACGCGCCGAGGCAGTACGAGGGCCTCGAGCCGGTCACCCCGGCCGACGGCCTCTACCTCGACGACCAGGGCCGCGGCATCTACGTGGTGGGCGGGCGGCAGGTGAAGAACGCCCGCGAGGTGATCCGCGCGCTCGGTCCCGAGGCGGAGGCGCTCCTGCTCAAGCTCGGCGACGGCGACACCGTGCTCGAGCGGCTGGGCCGCGTCCGCTAGCGGCGCTCCGATCACGCGTTCCCCCTCCCGCCGAGGGCCGCCGCGAGCCCCGGGTCCGCCACGGCGGCGAGCAGCTCCTCGGTCCCCGCGTCCTCCCCGAGCTCGACGACGCGTCCCCAGCCGAGGGAACGCGCGCGGTTCGCCGCCTCGCGCCCGAGGCAGTACGCGCGCACGTCGGCTTCGAGCCCCGCCGCGGCGCGGTCGTCCTCGACGGCGTCGACCTCGCCCGCGCTCCGCAGGATCCAGCCGGTGAGCGGCGCCGCGCCGAGCGCGACGCGCGCGGCCGGCGCGAGCGGCCGCGCCGCCTCGAGCAGCTGGGCCCCCGCCACGTCCAGCGCCGCCCCGAGGTCCGCGGCCGGGGCGAAGATCCCGAGCCGCTCGCCCGAGAGCGGCCGGCTCGCGAACCAGCCGAGCGCGGCGGCGTGGCGGACGGTCGGGCCGATGACGAACAGCGCGGGCGGGTGGATGCCCGCGGCGACGCCGGCGTCGTGGAGCCCGGCGAGGGTGCTCACCACGGTGCGCTGCCCCGCCATGGTCCCCTGCGCGACGAGCGCGGCGGGCGTCGACGGCGGCATGCCCGCCGCGACGAGCTTCTCCGCGACCTCCGGGAGCCGCGACACGCCCATGTAGCCGACGAGCGTCGCGTTCCGATCCTGGGCGAGGAGATCCCAGCGCACCTGCGGGCCGTCGCCCTTGGCGCTCTCGCGCGCGGTGACGAGCGTCACGCGCACGGACTCGCCGCGGTGGGTCACCGGGATGCCCGCGCAGGCCGTGGCGCCGAGCGCCGCGGTGACGCCGGGGACGACCTCCCACGGCACGCGAGCGCGGATGAGCGCCTCGGCCTCCTCGCTGCCGCGGCCGAAGACGAAGGGGTCCCCCCCCTTGAGCCGCACGGTGCGCTTGCCCTCGCGCGCGAGCCGCACGAGGAGCGCGTTCGTCTCCTCCTGCGGCACCGAGTGGTGGCCGGCCTCCTTGCCGACGCAGTGCAGCTCGACGTCGGGGCCGAGGTCGCACGGCAGCGCGGGCTCGGCGAGGCGGTCGTAGACGATGGCCCGGGCGGCGCGCAGGCGCTGCTTCGCGCGCACCGTGAGGAGCCCGGGATCGCCCGGGCCGGCGCCGACGAGCGAGACGAGCGCGGGACGGTTGCCGGAGCCGTCGGAGCGCGCGGCGGCCAGCGAGGAAGGCCGGAGCGGCAGGAGCTTCCCGTTCCCGGCGGCCTCGGCGTCTTGCGGCGGCGCGAGCCAGGTGGCGAGCTCGGCGGCGGTGGGCACGCGCGCGCGCAGGCGCTCCACGTCGACCGTCTCCGTGAAGAACGCGTCGAAGCGGCGCTCCGCGTCGGCGCGGGGGAGGTCGAGGTCGCGGACGTCCTGGCGGAACCGCGCGGCGGCCTCGATCCACTCCGACCACTCCGCGCCGAACCGGCGCTCCAGCACCTGGCGGAGCCTGCGCACCACGAACGGCGCGCCGCCGCGCGAGGCGACCGCGAGCTGGAGCGCGCCGCGCTGCACGCGCGCGGGCAGGTGGAACGAGCAGAGCTCCGGGTCGTCGGCGACGTTCACCCAGATGCCGCGCGCCCGCCCCTCCTCCGAGACCCGCGCGTTCACGGCGCGATCGTCGGTCGCCGCGAAGACGAGCGCGAACGCCGCGGCGTCGCCCTCGCGGTACGCCCGGCGGCGCAGCTCGATCTCGCCCCGCTCCGCGAGCGCCTCGAGCGCCGGGACCACCTCGGGCGCCAGGGCGGTCACCTTCGCGCCCTCGGCGAGGAGACCCTCCACCTTGCGGAGCGCCACCTCGCCGCCGCCGACCACGAGCACCGGCCGGCCGGAGAGGCTGAGCATCACCGGGTACACGAAGCCTCCCGGTTCGCGTACGCCGAGCGCGTCGAGCGGCGGCCGCGGTCGCTCATGCCTGGAGCTCCTCGCGCGTCGCGATGGCGATCTTGTAGAGGACCGTCAGGATGAGACCGCCCACCGCGTAGACGCCGAGGGTGATGAGGGTCTCGGGTCCGCTGGGCCAGTACTCGTTCACGTGGCCGAGCGGCGACGGCACGAACCCCGTGATGACGAGCCCGAGGCCCTTCTCGATCCACAGCGAGGCGACGACCGTCACGCTCGCGAGCGCGAGCAGCCCGCGCCGGCGGCGCAGGCCCGGCACGAGGAGCAGGACGAGCGACACGACGGCGAGGACGGCCGACGTCCACATCCACGGCGCGAGCACGCCGTGGCCGTGCAGGCCGAAGTAGAGGTACTCGAAGTGCTCGAGGTGCGCCGGGATGTTGCTGTAGAGCGCGGTGAAGAGCTCGAGGCCGACGAAGAAGACGTTCACGGCCATCGCGTAGGCGACGATCTCGCCGAGCTTCGCGATCGCCTGCTCGCCGGGGTCGAACTTCGAGACGCGCCGCACGAGGAGCGAGAGGAGGATGAGGAGCGACGGTCCGGCCGCGAACGCGGAGGCGAGGAAGCGCGGCGCGAGGATGGCGGTGAGCCAGAACGGCCGCGCGGCGAGGCCCGAGTACAGGAACGCCGTGACGGTGTGGATCGAGACCGCCCACGGGATGGAGAGGTAGATGAGCGGCTTCACCCATCGCGGCGGCGGCGCGCCGGCCCGCTCCGCGCGGAACGTCGCGCGCGAGATGACGACGTTGAGGACGAGGTAGCCGTTCAGGACGACCATGTCCCAGAACAGGATCGAGTGCGGCGTCGGGTGGAGGACGATGTTCAGCATCCGGCGCGGCTGCCCGATGTCGACCACGATGAAGAGCAGGCACATCAGCACCGCGGGGATGGCGAGGAACTCTCCGAAGAGCGCCAGGCGGCC
>DASSQM010000053.1:0-2430 GCA_035702465.1 Anaeromyxobacter sp.
CGGACTCGCTGAGCGCGCTCGAGGAGCAGTTCTTCTTCGGGGTGCCGGGCGCGTCGGCGGGGGCCGCGAGGGAGCGGGAGGAGCGGCCCGCGCACAAGGACGAGGCGCCTCCTCCGCCGCGCGAGCCGCCGGCGGGGAGCGAGGTGCCTGCCGCGGCGCCGCCGCCGGCTCCCGCGCCTGCCCCGCCCGCTCCGCCTGCTCCCGCCGCGGCGCCCGCGGAACCGCCCACGCTCGCCGCCCTCGTCGATCGCGCGCTCGGCTCCGACGCCGCGACCGCCTCCGATGCCTGCGCGGCGCTCGCGGAGCGGCGCCGAGACCCCGCGACCCGCCAGGCGACGGAGAAGCTCCGGCGCGCCCTCCTCTCCGGCCTCTCGGGCCGGCCGGCGCGCGCCGCGCGCGCCCTCGGCGCAGTCCGCGACGTCGACGCGATCCCGCTCCTCATCCAGGTCCTCGAGGTGAGCGAGCCCGAGACGGCGGAGGCCGCCGCGGACGCGCTCGCCGCCATCACGCTGCAGCGGCTCGGCACCGAAGCGCGCAGGTGGCTCGGCTGGTGGAAGCAGAACCGCGGCCGCGGTCGGGCCGAATGGCTCTTCTCCGGGCTGACGAGCGCGGACCGCGACACGCGCGTCGCGGCGTCGACCGAGCTCGCCCACGCGGCGCCACCGCCCGTCGCCTACTCCGCCGACGCGCCGCCGCCCGAGCGCGAGCGCATCGCGCGCGCGTGGGCCGGTTGGTGGGCGCGCAGCGGCCACGTCCTCTAGTTTCAGGCCCGGGCGCGGGAGCGTGTTATATCGTCGCCGTCCTCACCGGAGACCACGAGGCCCGCGCATGAACGAGCCGCTCGACCCGGATCCGCGCCGCGCCCAGCTCCAGAAGCTCGATGCCGAGGCCGAGAAGGGCGGCGGCGAGGCGCGCATCACGAAGCAGCACGAGGCGGGCAAGCTCACGGCGCGCGAGCGCATCGAGGTGTTCCTCGACCCGGGGAGCTTCGTCGAGCTCGACAAGTTCAAGACGCACCGCTGCTCGGACTTCGGCATGGAGCACCAGAAGGTGCTCGGCGACGGCGTGGTGACGGGCTACGGCCTCGTCGAGGGGCGCCAGGTCTTCGTGTTCGCCCAGGACTTCACGGTGTTCGGCGGGTCCCTGTCCGGCGCGTTCTCCGAGAAGATCTGCAAGGTGATGGACCTCGCGGTCCGCGTCGGGTGCCCCGTGGTCGGGCTGAACGACTCGGGCGGCGCGCGCATCCAGGAGGGCGTCGTCTCGCTGGCGGGCTACGCGGACATCTTCCTCCGCAACACGCTCGCCTCCGGCGTCGTGCCGCAGATCTCCGTCATCCTCGGCCCGTGCGCCGGCGGCGCGGTCTACAGCCCCGCCATCACCGACTTCATCTTCATGGTGAAGGACACGTCGTACATGTTCATCACCGGCCCCGAGGTGATCCGGACCGTCACGCACGAGGAGGTGACGAAGGAGGACCTCGGCGGCGCGCGCGCCCACGCCACGCGCTCGGGCGTGGCGCACTTCACGTTCGATACCGAGGAGGCGACGCTCCGCGGCGTGCGCGAGCTGCTCTCGTACCTGCCGCTCAACAACGCCGACGACCCGCCGGCGCAGCCCAACGGCGACGACGTCTCCCGCCGCGACGACGCGCTCCGCACCGTGGTGCCGGACAGCCCGACGAAGCCGTACGACATGAAGGAGGTCGTGCGGGCGGTGGTCGACGACCGGCACTTCTTCGAGGTGGCCGAGAACTTCGCGCCGAACATCGTCATCGGGTTCGCCCGCCTCAACGGGCGTCCGGTGGGCGTCGTCGCGAACCAGCCGGCGGTGCTCGCCGGCGTGCTCGACATCGACGCCTCCGTGAAGGCGGCGCGCTTCGTGCGCTTCTGCGACGCGTTCAACGTGCCGCTGCTCACGTTCGTCGACGTCCCCGGCTTCCTCCCGGGCACCGGGCAGGAGTGGGGCGGCATCATCAAGCACGGCGCGAAGCTGCTCTACGCGTTCGCCGAGGCGACCGTCCCGAAGGTCACCGTCATCACGCGCAAGGCGTACGGCGGCGCCTACGACGTCATGGCGTCGAAGCACATCCGCGCCGACGTGAACTTCGCCTGGCCCACGGCGGAGATCGCCGTCATGGGACCCGAGGGCGCCGTGAACATCGTGTTCCGCAAGGAGCTGCTCGGCGCGAAGGACCCCGTCGCCGAGCGCGCCCGGCTCGTGCAGGAGTACCGCGACAAGTTCGCGAACCCGTACAAGGCGGCCGAGCTCGGCTACGTCGACGAGGTGATCCGCCCCGAGGACACGCGGCCCAAGATCGTCCGCGCGTTCGAGATGCTGAAGACGAAGCGGCAGGAGAACCCGCCGAAGAAGCACGGGAACATGCCGCTGTAGGCGCGCGTGCCGGTACCGTGGAGCCGCATCCGCGAGCTT
>DASSQM010000054.1:0-14339 GCA_035702465.1 Anaeromyxobacter sp.
CCTTCTACTCGCGCCCAGCGTTCCTCGCGCGCAGGCTCCTCGGGCTGCGCAGCAAGGAGGACCTCCGCACCGCGCTGCGCAGCGCGCGCTCGCTGTTCTGGCTGTGGGCGGAGAAGGGCCTCTTCTCGCGATCCCCGACCATCTCATGACCGAGGCGCGACCCATCTCCGTGGTCATCCCGGTGCGCAACGGGGCAGATACCCTCCCGCGGTGCCTCGAGGCGGCGCTCGCCTCGGCCTACCCGCGCTTCGAGGTGGTGGTGGTGGACGACGGGTCCACCGACGGGACCGCGGAGATCGCGCAGCGCTTCCCGGTGAAGCTCCTCCGGCTCGCCGCCCACGGGGGTGTCTCCCGCGCGCGCAACGCGGGGGCGGCGGCGAGCTCGGGCGAGCTCCTCGTCTTCATCGACGCGGACTGCCTCCTCGAGCCGAACGCGCTCGCCGTGGCGGACGCGGCCTACGGGAGGGGAGCCGGGGCCCCGCGCGTGCTCGGCGGGACGTACACGCGGTCGCCGCACGACGGCGACTTCTTCAGCGCCTTCCAGTCCGTGTTCATCCACCACTTCGAGACGAAGCGCGCCGCGCCCGACTACGTGGCGGCCCACGCCATGGCCATCGACGCGGAGCTGTTCCGGCGATCCGGTGGCTTCGTCGAGGGGACCTTCATCGGGATCGCGGCGAGCGTCGAGGACGTGGAGCTGTCGCACAGGCTGCGCCGGGCGGGGTGCGAGCTCGTCATGATCCCGGGACTCGAGGTGAAGCACATCTTCCGCTTCTCGCTGCGGCGCTCGCTCGCGAACGCGGTGAAGAAGGCGCGGATCTGGACGGCGTACTCCCTCGCGAACCGCGACGTGCTCGCCGACTCCGGCACGGCCTCCTGGGAGCTCAAGGCGAACGTCGCCGCCGCCGCGGCCGGGGCGCTCCTCGCGGCAGCCGCCGCGGCCACGGGCCGCCTCTGGCCGCTCCTCCTCGCCCCCGCGCTCCTCCTCGCGAACCTCGTCGTGAGCCGCCGCCTCATCGGCGCCTGGCGCTCCGCGCGCGGCCCGCGGTTCGCGGCCCTCGCGACGCTCTACTGGGCGACGCTCTACGCGGCCGCGGTGGGCGTCGGCGCCGCCCTCGGCACGGCGCGGTGGCTCTTCGGGTTCCGGTCTCTCGCAAGGTACACATGCACTCCCCGCTCCGGCACGCTCGATCTCTCTTCCTGAAGACGAGACCGATCCACCTGACGTTCTTCGTCACGCGCCGGTGCAACGCGCGGTGTCCGTTCTGCTTCTACGCGGCGGCGCGCGACGCGGAGGACGGCGCGCCGGAGCTCCGCCCGGACGAGATCCGCCGCGTGGCCGGCTCCCTGGACGCGCTGCTCTGGGTGCTCTTCTCGGGCGGCGAGCCGTTCCTGCGCGAGGACCTCGCCGAGGTGGCCCAGGTCTTCCACGACGTGAACCGCGCCGCGTTCCTCACGTTCCCCACGAACGGGCTCCTCCCCGAGGCCGCCGTCGAGACGACGGAGGACGTGCTCCGCCGCTGCCCGGAGAGCGTCGTCGTCGTGAAGGTCTCGCTCGACGGCGTCGGGGAGCGCCACGACGCGGTCCGTGGCACGCCGGGCGGCTTCGCGAAGGCGGTGCGGACCTGCGAGGGGCTGGCGAGGCTCGCGGCGCGCGAGCCTCGGCTCGAGCTCGGCGTGAACACGCTCCTCGGCGCGGCGAACCGGCGCGACGTGCCGGACGTCGTGCGCTTCGTGCACGGTCTCGCGGGCGTGCGCGCGCACACCATCACGCTCGAGCGGGCGCCCGGCGGCGGCCCCGCACCCGGCGTCGGGGCGGACGACCACCGCGCGGCGACCGAGCTGCTCGAGCGGCTGTGGAGCACGCGCCGCGAGCCGTTCCACCGCTTCGCGGGAGCGCGGCTCAAGGCCGCGCAGGACCGCCTCCAGCGCCGGCTCCTCCGGCGCACGCTCGCCGAGCGCCGCCGGGTGCTGCCCTGCTACGCGGGCCGGCTGAACCTCGTGCTCACCGAGCGCGGCGAGCTCCACCCGTGCGAGAGCCGCTGGGCCCTCTCGTTCGGGAACGTGCGCGACGCGGGCTACGACGTGCGCGCGATGCTCCGCTCCGCGCGGGGGCGTGCCGTCGCCGCCGAGGTCGAGCGCGGCGCGTGCTGGTGCGCGCACGAGTGCAACCTCCTCACGAACATCCTGTTCCACCCGGGGACGCAGCCGGCGCTCGTGCGCGAGTGGGCCCGGCTCGGAACCGATTCGGCCACGGGCGATGGCCGCCCAGGGCAGGAGGCGATCGCATGAGCAAGGGAGTGACCAAGGACAGTCTCGGCATCTGCGTCGCGACGCGGGGCCAGATCGGGCACGTCATCGGGCTCGCCAAGGCGGCGAAGGCCGCCGGAAAGACCGTGGAGATCTTCTTCACGGGCGAGGGCGTGCACCTCACGCACGACCCGCGCTTCAAGGAGCTCGTCGGGAGCGGAAAGCTCTCGTGCTGCGAGGTGAGCTACATCGCGAACGGCTACCAGGGGCAGCAGGTGGAGGGCCTCGGCTTCAAGGACTTCGTCACCCAGGGGCGGAACGCCGAGATGGTCGAGCACTGCGAGCGGTACGTCGTCCTCTAGGAGGAGAACATTCATGGGCAAGAAGGTCTCCGTCCTCATCAAGGACAAGGATCGGCAGTACGAGGGGCTGCGCTCGAGCCTCGGGCTCCTCCTCGAGAGCCACGTGGTGAGCATGTTCGTGCTCGACCACGAGGTGGACATGACCGAGGAGTACTCCGACAACATGGGCTTCATCGACGAGATGGGCGGCGCGCGCTACAGCAACGTGCCCGCGAACGTCGAGAAGTACGGCTTCCAGCCGGTGAAGCTCGAGGACATCCCCGCGCGGCTGCGGGACCAGGAGCTCGTCATCGCGTTCTGACGCGAGGAGGCCCACATGAAGACCTTGCACATCCTGCGCTCCGAGGCCGACGACGTCTCCCGCGCCCTCATCCAGGGGCTCTCCAAGGAAGGCGACGCCAAGGAGATCCACCTGTACGACGGCCCCGTCGACTACGCGCGGCTCGTCACCGACATCTTCGCGAGCGACCGCGTGATCTGCTGGTGGGCGTCGCGCACGACGGCCGCGCCCAGCCGGCGCTGATCGCGGCCGGCGAAAGCGACCAGGACGCGCCGCGGTGCCCTCCCTCGTCCTCCACGTCGAGCGGGAGCGATCGCTCGCGGCGCTCGCGGAGGCATGGAGGCGGCCCGCGGCGCCGGGGGACCTCGCGCCGCGCACGCGCGAGGCCATCGCGGAGATCCGCCCGTCCGACGCCGCGGAGGCGGGCGCGCTCGCGGACGCGCTCGTCTCCGCCCTCGCGGATCCGCGCCGCCGCGCAGAGGCACGCCGCGCGCTCGTCGCGCTCCTCGACCGCGTCCGCCGCCGCGCCTTCACGGCGGTGCTCGAGCCGGAGGACGTCGATCGCTGGGCGAGCCTCGCCCTGCGGGTCGTCCGCGCGGCGGACTACACGTTCGGCGAGCTCCTGCGCTCGCGCGAGGAGACGGACCCGCGCACGGTGGCGCTCCGGGTCCTCGGCCCCGACGCCTGCGATCTCACGGTGGCGGACGTGGCGCGGCGGACGCGCTCCATCGCGCGCGGGGTCCTGGCGCTCGTCGACGGCGACCCCGCCGCCAAGGTCGCCATCCTGTCGGAGAACTGCCTCGACGCGGCGCTGTGCGACCTCGCGTGCCTGTCGAACGGCATCGTGGACTTCCCGCTGCCCGCGAACGCGGTGGCGGAGCAGATCGTGTACATGCTGCGCCACTCGGGGGCGCGCGTCCTGCTCGCGTCGGACGACGAGCAGCTCGCGAAGGTGCTGCCGTCGCTCTCGGCCCTCCCGGAGCTCCGCGACGTCGTGACGTTCTCGCGCGCCGCCGCGCAGCGGCGCGGCCTGCTCTCGCTCGACGAGATGGTGAGCCGGGGGGGCGAGCTCGGCGACGCGGCCCGCGCGGCGCGCGCCGCCTCCGTGAAGGCCGGCGACGTCGCCACGGTGATGTACACCTCCGGCACCACGGGCCGGCCCAAGGGCATCGTCTTCACGCACGAGAACGTGGTCTCGAAGCGGTTCTGCCGCGGGCTCGCCTTGCCGAACGTGGGCGAGGGCGACGTGTTCCTCGCGTACCTGCCGCTCTATCACACGTTCGGTCGCTACCTGGACCTGTGCGGGACCCTGTACTGGGGCGCGACGTACGTCTTCGCGCGGTCCGCCGCGCAGGCGACGCTCCTCGAGGACATGCGCCGCACGGCGCCCACCGTGTTCATCTCCGTCCCGAAGAAGTGGATGGAGCTGCACGAGGCCGCAGTCTGGGAGGCGGGCTCGGACGACCCGCGCGACCTCGCCGCCCCGCTGCGCTCCATCACCGGAGGGCGCCTGCGTTACGGCCTCTCCGCGGCGGGCTACCTCGACCCCGGCGTGTTCCAGGCGTTCCACGCGTCCGGGATCGCGCTCTGCTCCGGCTACGGGATGACGGAGGCGACGGGCGGCGTCACCATGACGGTGCCGGGCGAGCCCGTCGAGGGCTCGATCGGGAAGCCGCTCCCCGGGATCGAGTGTCGGGTCGACGGGAGCGGCGAGCTCTTCCTGCGCGGCCCGTACGTGTCGCCGGGCTACTTCGGCCCGGGGCCGCACGAGCCGGGCGCGGACGCCGACGGCTGGTTCGCGACGGGCGACCTCGTCTCCGTCGATCCGAGCGGGCACCTCCGGCTCGTCGGGCGGCGCAAGGAGATCTACAAGAACCGCCAGGGCCAGACCATCGCGCCGCAGCGCGTGGAGAACCTCTACCGCGACTTCGAGGCGGTCGCGCAGGCGTTCCTGGTCGGCGATCACCGCGAGTACAACACCCTCCTCGTGTGGCCCAACCCCGCGTCGCCGGCGGTGGCGGGGAAGCCTCCCGCCGAGGTGCGCGCGCTGCTCTCGTCGCTCGTGGCGAGCGCGAACCGCTTCCTCGCGCCGTGGGAGCGCGTGGTGACGTTCGAGCTCCTGCCGCGCGCGCTCGACGAGGCCCACGGCGAGCTCACGCACAAGCTCACCTTCAAGCGCGACGCCGTGGAGCGGAACTTCGCCGCGCTCGTCGCCGGGATGTACGAGCAGCGACACGTGTCGCTCCCGGTGGACGGCGCGTGGCTGCGCGTCCCGAGCCGCGTCCTGCGAGAGATCGGCGTGCTGCAGGGCGAGCTCTCGCTGGAGGGCGGCGCGCTCCGGGCGCGCCACCGCGTCCTGCCGGTGGGCCGCGTCCCGGACGCGCCCGGGGCGATGCGCGTCGGCGACCTCGCCTACGCGAGCGACGCCGGGCTCGTCGATCTCGGGGAGCTCCTCTCGCGCCCCGCGCTCTGGCTCGGGAACGAGGCGCTCCGCACGTTCCTGGGTGAGGACGCCTTCACCTCGCTCGTGTCGTCGAGCGGCGGAAAGCCCCGCGCCGACCTGCACCTCGACCCGCGCTTCTGGCCCGCGCCGTCGATCGTGCGCGTGCGCAGGCTCCTCGACATCGTCGATCGCGACGAGCCCACCTTCCACTCGATCCACGCCGCCGGCGAGCTGCTGCGCGCGGAGCGCCCCGAGGCGAGCCGCGCGGTGGCGCACCTCGAGGCGGCGCTGGCGTCGGATCGGCCGGAGCACGCCGCGCACGCGCGCGCGCTCCTGCGCCGGGCCGCCGACGCGCCGGACGAGGAGGTGCGCCGGCGCGCGTTCCGGGCGCTGCTCCCCGCGGAGGAGACCGCCGAGACCGCCGGCACGCTGCGCCTGTTCCTCGACCGAATGTGCGCGGATGCCCCGGCCGACGAGGAGCTCGCGCAGCTCGGGGCGCGCGGCCTGCGCGAACGGCAGATCTCGACGCTGCTCCGGCACGTCGCCGCGCGCGCGGAGCACGCGGCGCCCGCGGATCCGTCGGAGCGGAGGCTCCTGCTCGGGGCCGTGCGCATCCTCACCGCCACCGCCATCGCGCACCCGCCCTGGTTCGCCCGCGTCCGCGTCCCGCTCGCGCGCCTCGCGCTGAACGACGATGCCGAGATCGCCGCGCGAGCGCGCGAGGAGCTCGATCGCCTCCGGCGCGGGTTCTGGAACTGGATCGGCCCGAACCTGCGGCGCGCGGTCGATCCGGCGACGGGCGCCGCGTACGGCTGGAAGGACGTGCTCGTCTTCGATCCCGCCGTCACGCCCGCCGAGGCGAGCCACCTCCTCCTCGCCATCGAGGAGTCGACGCTCGTGCGCGGCTCGGCGTTCCTGCTCGGCCGTGGCACGCTGCTCTCGCTCGCGGACATCCCGCCGAAGGGCGCGACGGTCTCGCTGCTCGGGCGCCAGCACGGCAAGGACGTCTACCGGCTCTCCATCCACACCCGCGCCAAGGAGACGTTCGACGTCGCCATCAACATGGCGGAGGAGATGAACTTCGCGGAGTTCAAGGACGAGGTCGCGTGGCTCCTCGCCGCCGGCGCGAGCCCGCCGCTCGTCGAGCAGTTCGGCGGCTGCTTCCCGGAGTGGGGGATCTTCACCGAGGAGTTCATCCCCGGCGAGACGGTGGAGCGGCAGGTCGCGCGCCTCGTGCGGCAGGGCGAGGCGAAGCGGCTCCGGGCGCTGTGGCCGTTCCTGGCGTGGACGGCGCTCGACGCGCACGTGCGGTTCTGGCAGCGCACCGGTCGCCGCCTGGCGCTGCGGGAGCCGTCGCCCGCGGCCTTCATCGTGCCGTCGCACGACTACCAGACCGGGGCCCGCCTCGTCTCCATCTCCGACCGCACGCCGTGCGCGACGCTCGACGAGCTCCTCGACCGCTTCCAGGAGTCGTTCCTGGAGCGCGTGGAGACATCGCTGCCCGACCTGCGGGGAGAGGTGGACGACGACATCGTCCTTCCCGCGGTCGCCGAGGCGCTCGGGGCGGAGGGCCTCGCGCTCCTCGCGCAGGCGGCGCAGGAGTCGAGGCGCGCCGTCGCCATCGAGACGTTCCTGGAGCGCGTGCGAGAGCGGGGGCTCGTGCCGCGCCGCGCCTGGTTCGCCGTCCGGCGCTACCGGCGCTGGCTCGAGGTGAACCCCGCCGCGACCGTGGAGGCGCGCGGGCGGATGCTCGGCGAGCTGTGGTCCACCTACGCGCTCGGCGAGGTGGAGGAGGCCGCTCCGGAGACGCGCGTGCGCTTCTTCCGGGAGACGGTGTTCGCCGACGCGCGCCCGGACCTGGCCGCCGAGCTCGACGCGCTCGTCGCGCGGGCCCGCACGCTCCCGGCCGGCGCGCTCGAGCTGGAGGAGCACGTCGCCGCGCTGCGCGGCGCCATCTCCCCCACCGCCGAGGACGACTGGTTCCTCGCGCGAATGACCTACCGCCACCTCGCCCCCACCGACGACGCCGCGCTCATCTCCACGATCTCGGGCGGGCACTTCGTCACGGAGGTGGTGGTGACCCTCGCCGACGCGGAGGGGAGCCGCTTCACCGTGCGCGGACCCGTCTCGCCGCGCGAGGTCGCGCGCCTGCTCGCGCTGTTCCAGGACGCGAGCCTCGTCGTCGCGCTCTCCGCGGAGCACGAGTTCCTCGTGTGCCTCGACGAGCGCGACGTCCTCATCGGCGGCCTCTACTGGTCGCGGCGGAGCCCCGACGTGGCCCAGCTCGAGAAGGTGGTGGTGGCGCGCGCGCGGCGGGGCGGCGGCATCGCGGACGGCCTCTTGCGCGAGTTCTTCCGGCGCATGCGCGGGCAGGGCGTGCGGCGCGTCGAGACCGGCTACTTCCAGCCGGAGTGGCTCGGCCGCCACGGGTTCCGCACCGACCCGAGCTCCGGCGGCCTCGTGCGCGACCTCGAGGCGGAGCCGCCCGGGAGCGCCGTCGCCTCGGCGGCGGTGAGCGACGCCCCCTGAGGGCGGCACGCCGGCCGGCGCCGGGCGCCCCGACGAGAAACGCCGATCCGCGCAAAGCAAGGGGCCATTTCGCGTCCGCGGTGGCCAATTGCGGACCGCGGCCGTATCGATTCGCGCCCGCGCGCGGGATTCGCCGCTGGACGCGGCAGGGACGGCGCGCCGGGGCACATCGAATCCGTTTATCGCGCCCTTCGATCTTATCGATATTGACCGGTGTATTCCGAACCCGGGATAGTTTCGTCGCACTCCTTTGCGCGATGTTGCTTTGGCGCAGGAACGAAGTGTCGCACATGCGCGAGCCGTTCCGTGTCGCACCGCTCGTCCTGGCCGCCCTCGCGGCTGGGTGGGTGGGGTGCGCGAAGCCGCCGCGGATCGAGCTCGGCGCGGGCGAGGCGCACCTGTCCTCGATGTTCGGCGGCGCGTGCTCGGTGTTCGTCCAGATCCGGAACGCCGGCGGTCGCGACGCGCTCGTCGGAGCGCGCGTGGATCTCCCGGGCGCGATCGCAGAGGTCCACGACGTGCGGGACGGCCGGATGGTGCGGGCGGAGCGCGTGACCGTCCCCGCGAACGGCGTCCTCGAGCTCAAGCCGGGAAGCCTCCACATCATGGTCTTCAAGCTGCCCCGCGACGCGCGCGCCGGGACCGAGCTCACGCTGCGGCTTCACTTCGAGAAATCCGGGGAGAAGAGCACCTCGCTCCGGATCCAAGGGTAGGAGAGCTTGCCGGCGACGAGGAGCCGGCTCACACACGTCGGTCGTACGCCTCGCGACGCGGAAGCCGTGCAAAACCGGGCGGAGCCTCGAGCCGCCGGACGGGAGTACAAAATGAAGAAGAAGACCTGGGCCGTTCTCGTTTCCGTCGCAGCGGCAGTCGTCGTCGGGTTCCTCACGCGGGCGGTGGCCGCGCCGGCGGCGCCGGCTGGGCCGGCCGGGGCGGCCGCAGGCGCGCTGCAGAAGACCTACACGGCCACGGTGTACGTGGCCGGGCACGGCGGCCACTTCTCGAAGGCGAGCGTCACCATCGATCCGGCAGACGCCGAGAACCCGATCAAGGTGAAGGACCTCGATCAGGTCGTCGTCGGCCAGCCGAACAGCCACCCGCTCCACGACGGCCGCATCGACGGCAACACGCTCTACTGGTCGACGATCGCCCGCGACACCGAGGGCAAGATCCACGTCGGCAAGACCGATCTCAAGACCGGCAAGGTGATCCAGGACGTGGCGCTCAGCCCCGATCCCCGCTCCCCCGCGGCGACCCCGCCCGCCTACTGCGCGTCGGGCCAGACCAAGAACGCCTTCATGCCGGTCTTCATGGGCAACGAGGCCTACGTCGACGTGTTCAACAAGAAGACGCTGAAGCACGAGCACCGCGTGTTCGTGAGCGACCTCGGCTACAAGGCCGGCTCGTACATGTTCGTGCACGGCACGAACACGAACGACGGCAAGCGCTGGGTGGTCACCCTCACGCTGAAGGGCGAGGACGGCAAGATGAACGGCAAGCAGGACATCCTCCTCGTCGACCTCCCCGCGCTCGAGAAGGGCAAGTGGAAGGTGATCGCGAAGACGCAGCTCACCGGCGAGCCGGGCAAGACCATCGCGTTCCGCCAGTACTTCACGCCCGACGACAAGCTCCTCTTCCAGGCGGCGGCGGACCGCGTGTGGGTGCTCGACGGCAAGACGCTGAAGCTCGTGGACGAGAAGATGACGAGCGGCTACGGCGAGAACCACGACGTGCAGCCCACGCCGGACGGCAAGTTCGCGCTCCTCACGGTGCGCGCCTCCGACACCGTCGCCTGCGACGCCGACGGCAAGCCCACGCCGGACAAGAAGATCACCGACGGCCAGCTCGTGCTCTACGACGCCACGGCGAAGAAGCTCGTCGGCAAGTCCGCCTCCGTGTGCTTCGGCTGCCACAAGACGATGGGCAAGGGCGACAAGAGCGCGGTGCTCTGCGGGATCGCCGCGAGCTTCGCGAAGTAGCCGTCCGTCGCGCGCCGGCCGCCGCGGGTCCCCATGGCGAAGGACTTCACCCTCTTCTCGCACGCCACGAGGAACCTGCGGCGGCGGCCCGCGCGCGCCGCCATCCTGGTCGTCGCGATCGGCCTGCTCGTCTCCGTCCTGGTGTTCGGGCTGTCGTTCGTGCGCCGGGTCGAGTCGAGCATCCGCGCCACGTCCGAGCGTCTCGGCGCCGACCTCATCGTCGTGCCCACGGGCTCCCGCGGCGCGGCGGAGGACGTGCTCATCGAGCACCGCGTGAAGACGTTCTACATGGACGGCTCGATCCTGGACCGGGTGCGGCGCACCCCGGGCATCGAGCGCGTCACGGCCCAGACCTACCTCGCCACCATCGGCGGGAAGTGCTGCGACGTCGCCGAGTCGATCGTGGTCGCCTTCGACCCCGACACGGACTTCGTGGTGCGGCCCTGGCTCGAGAAGAAGCTGAACCGCAGGCTCCAGAGGGGCGAGGCGGTGGTGGGCGCCGAGTCGGCGTTCAACATCCGCCTCGGCCTGATGGACGTCGACGGCGTGCTGTTCGGCAACGTGTTCCACATCGTCGGCGTCCTCGAGAAGACCGGGACCGGGCTCGACACCGCGATCTTCGTGGACGAGAAGAGCCTCGACGACATCCTGCGGGGCGGCAAGGTCTCCGTCGCGCCGGGGTCGATCTCGGTGGTGTTCGCGAAGGTGACCCCGGGCGTCGATCCGAAGCGCGTGGCGGACACGCTCGAGGACACCATCATCGAGACCGACACGGTGGCGCGGCGCGACGTGGGCAAGAACGTCGCGCAGGCGCTCTCCGACATCGCGCGGATGTTCCTCGCCACGTTCGCGGTCGCGTCGCTCCTCGCGGCGCTGCTCGCGTGGGCCGTCTTCTCCGGGGTCGCGAACGAGCGCTCCCGGGAGATCGGGCTCATGCGCGCCATCGGGGCGCGGGAGTCGCACGTGGCGCGGCTGTTCCTCCTCGAGGTGGTCCTCATCGGCGCCGCGGGGAGCGCGCTCGGCATGCTCGCCGGGACCGCGCTGTCCGTGCTGCTCGCGCGCGGGTTCTCGCTCCTCGCGAACGTCTCGACCGAGCTCTCCGCGCTGGATCGGGTCGGCATCGGCGCCGCCGGGCTCCTGGCCGGGACGGCCATCTGCGTGGTCGGCGCGCTCTCGCCGATCCGCAGGACGCGCCGGATCGAGCCCCTCGTCGTGCTGAAGGGAGAGTAGCGTGCGGCGCCTCGTCGTCGAGGACGTGTCGAAGACGTTCGGGGTGAACGGCACGGCCGTGCGCGCCGTCGACCGGGTCACGTTCGCGGTCGACGCGGGCGAGTTCGTCTCGATCATCGGCCACTCGGGATCGGGCAAGACCACGCTGCTCTCGATCGTGGGCGGGCTCTGCCGGCCGACGTCGGGCAGGGTGCTCCTCGACGGCACGGACCTGGGCGGCCTCGACTCCGACGGGCTCGCCGCCTACCGGTGCGAGAAGGTCGGCTTCGTCTTCCAGTTCGCGAGCCTGCTCCCGGCGCTCACGGCGCTCGAGAACCTGCTCCTGCCGCTCGGCTTCCGGCCGGGGCGGCCGCGCGCCGAGGAGGGGGAGGCGAAGGCGCGCGAGCTGCTCGGGCTCATGGGCCTCTCGGAGAAGGCCCACGCGCTGCCGTCGCAGCTCTCGGGCGGGCAGCAGCGGCGCGTGGCGATCGCCCGCGCCTTCATGAACGATCCCACCCTCATCCTCGCCGACGAGCCCACGGGCGACCTCGACGAGGAGACCGAGGCGGAGGTGATGGCGTTCTTCCGCGCCATGAACCGGCGCCGCGGCGCCGCGTTCGTGATGGTCACGCACGACCTCTCGCTCGCGGCGCAGGCCGGGCGCCAGCTCCGGATGCACAGGGGGCGGATGGTCGAGCTCGCCAGCCCCGCGAACGCACCTCAGCTCGCCGCTGCTGCGGAGGCGAGGCGCGGGGCGAGCACGTAGCTCTCGAGGTGCAGGTACTCGCTCACGTCGTCCTCGAGCGCCTCGAGCTCCTCCATGAGCACGCGGTAGGCGAGGCTCGCCCACTCCGGCGCGGCGTAGCCGTCCGCGAGCGCGTGGACGCGCGCGAGCAGGCGCATCACCTCGGCGGGGTGCTCGCAGGGGCGCGGCGACAGCGGGCGCGACGCGTCGGCGCGGAACGGCGCCCCGAGGAGGGCCGGAAAGATCTCGCGCTCCTCCTCGTCCACGTGCGCCTCGAGCGCGTCCGCCAGCGCCTGGCCCGCCTCGCACAGCGCCACGAGCTTGGCGTTGCGCTTGCCGTGGAACCCCGCCACCCGCGCGAGGAGCGGGACGATGTACGGGAGCGCGCGCCGCGCGTAGGCGTGGTGGTGCTCCACGATGTGGCTCACCAGCTCGTGCGTCGCGTCGAAGGTCGCCATGGCTCTTCTCCTCGCCCGCCACGGTAGGCAATCCGTCCAATCAGCGCCAATCAGATCTCCTGGCCCGATCCATAAGTGCACCTGGGGGGACGAGGCCGTCCCGGGCGCGTGATATAAGGAACCATCGAACGCCGCTGTGGCGAAGCGAAGGAGAGCTGATGGCCGGGATGAAGGACGCCACGGTGCGGCAGCTGCAGATCTTCGAGGCGGCGGCGCGCGCGCTCTCGTTCTCGGCGGCGGCGCAGACGCTCCACCTCACCCAGCCCGCCGTGTCCATGCAGGTGCGCCAGCTCGAGCACTTCGCCGGGGTGGAGCTCTTCGAGCGCACCGGCCGGCGCCTCCACCTCACCGACGCGGGCGAGGAGCTGCTCGTGCACGCGCGGGCGGTGCTGCGCGCGCTCGAGGACGCCGACGAGGTCTTCGCCGCGATGAAGGGGCTGCGCGGCGGGCGCGTGCGGCTCGCCGTGGTGAGCACGGCGAAGTACTTCGCGCCGCGGCTCCTCGCTCGCTTCGCGCAGGCGCACCCCGGCGTCACGGTCCGGCTCCAGGCGGAGAACCGCGCCGCGGTGGTGCGCACCCTCACGGCGAACGAGGTGGACCTCGCGCTCATGGGGCAGCCGCCCGAGGACGGCGAGCTCGTGGCGCACACCTTCGCGGAGCACCCGCTCGTGGTCATCGCCGCGCCCGATCACCCGCTCGCGCGGCGGAGGAACGTTCCGCTCGAGGAGCTGGCGAAGGAGACGTTCCTCGTGCGCGAGCCCGGCTCGGGGACGCGCGCGGCGCTGGAGCGGTTCTTCGGCGAGCGCGGGCTCCGCCTCAACGTCGGGCTGGAGATGCCCTCGAACGAGACCATCAAGCAGGCCGTCATGGCCGGCCTGGGGCTCGCGTTCATCTCCCTGCACACCATCGCGCTCGAGCTGTCGGTACGGGCGGTCGCGCTCGTGCGCGCGCCGGGCCTGCCGGTGGTGCGCCACTGGAACGTGGTGCACCGCAGGGAGAAGCGGCTCGCGCCGGCGGCCCAGGCGTTCAAGGCCTTCGTGCTGGAGCACGGCCGGAGCTTCCTCGAGAAGTGGCGCGGCGGCGCCTGACGGGCCACCTCCGAAGTGGTTTATCGCCTCGAAAAAACGTCCGATTTGTGATCGGGGCCGGGCTCGCCGTAGCGTCTCCTCGACCATGTCCGCGAGCCATCCCGTCATCGCCATCACCGGCTCCTCGGGCGCCGGCACCTCGACCGTCACGAAGACGTTCCAGCACATCTTCCGGCGCGAGAAGATCCGCGCGGTGACGGTGGAGGGGGACGCGTTCCACCGCTACGAGCGCGCGGAGATGCGCAAGCGGATCGCCGACGCCCAGGCGCAGGGCCGCACCTTCTCGCACTTCGGCCCGGAGGCGAACCTGTTCCGCGAGCTCGAGGAGCTGTTCCAGGGCTACGGCGAGACGGGGCGCGGGCGCACGCGACGCTACCTCCACGACGACGCCGAGGCGGCGAGGCTCCAGCTGCCCCCGGGGACCTTCACGCCGTGGCGGGACCTCCCGCCGGAGAGCGACCTCCTCTACTACGAGGGGCTGCACGGGGGCGTCGTCGCGGAGGGCCTCGACGTGGCGCGCCACACGGACCTGCTCGTGGGCGTCGTGCCCATCATCAACCTGGAGTGGATCCAGAAGATCGTGCGCGACCGGCAGGTGCGCAGCTACTCCACCGAGGCGGTGGTCGACACCATCCTGCGGCGCATGCCGGACTACGTGCACTACATCTGCCCGCAGTTCTCGCGCACCGACGTGAACTTCCAGCGCGTGCCGACGGTCGACACGTCGAACCCGTTCATCGCGCGCTTCATCCCCACCGCCGACGAGAGCTTCCTCGTCATCCGCTTCCGGAACCCCAAGGGCATCGATTTCCCGTACCTCCTCACCATGCTGCACGACTCGTTCCTGTCGCGGCCCAACTGCATCGTGGTGCCCGGCGGCAAGTTCGAGCTCGCCATGCAGCTCATCTTCACGCCGATGGTCCTGCAGCTCATGGAGCGCAAGCGCCGGGGCGCCTGATCCCGGCGCGCGGACTCCCCACGACGGAGGCATCAGCG
>DASSQM010000055.1:0-2522 GCA_035702465.1 Anaeromyxobacter sp.
GTCTCGGCGGGTGGGGGCGTGAACAGGGCGTCGAGCGGGCTCGCGTCGACGGCCTGCGCGGCGATCCGCGGCGCGGCCGCCGGCGCGGCGCTGCGCACCGGCGCCCCGGCATCGCCCGCCGGCGTCGCGGAGCGCGGACCCGCGTGCAGGGGCGGGATGGCGGGAGTCGCTCCGTCCGCGCCGGGCTCGCGCGCGGGCGCGCCGCCCTTCCGGCGCGGCGCCGCCTCCGGCATGAGCTGCGGCGACGAGATCTGGATGGCGTTCCCGCAGCGGCAGCGGATGCGATAGACGCGACCGGGCATCGGCTCGTCGACGCTCGAGAAGCGCTTGCCGCACCGATCGCACGTGAACTTCAAGCCGCTTCCTCCACGTCGTCGCGCGCACGGCGCGCCCGCAGGCCCGGCGACCGGCCGGGGCCCTCCCCACCGTTCAAGGTACCCCGGAGTGGCGCCGGGATCGAGATGCGGTACAGTGGACTCCGGTATCGCAGGATACCTGGCGGTCGGGCAGGCGGGCGAGCGGGCGCGTGGCGCCCCGGGTGGTGGGAGGCGTGGGGATGGGTGGGCAGGTCGTTTCGCGTGCGCGGGGGGACCGCCCGCTGCTCACGCGCTTCCACCAGCGCATCGCGGCGGAGTCCCTCACGGCGCGCGGGGGTGGCGGCGCCTCGCGGCTCGCGCCCGCCCTCGTCCACTCCGCGGTCGACCTGAACCCGCACCAGATCGAGGCGGCGGCGTTCGCGCTCGGCGCGCTGCCCACGGGTGGCGCCGTCCTCGCCGACGAGGTCGGGCTCGGCAAGACCGTGGAGGCGGGCCTCGTCCTCGCCCAGCTCGCGGCGGAGGGGAAGGGGCGCGCGATCGTGCTCGTGCCCGCGTCGCTGCGCGCGCAGTGGCGGGACGAGCTCCAGGGCAAGTTCGGCCTCGACGCCGAGGTCGTGGACGGCGACTCCGTCCGCGCGGCGGAGCGGCACGGGCTCAGGACGAACCCGTTCGACACGGGCGGCATCGTCATCTGCTCGCACCCGTTCGCGGCCATGCGCGCCGCCGAGGTGGAGCGCGTGCCGTGGGACGTCGCGGTCGTCGACGAGGCGCACCGCATGCGGAACGCGTACCGCCGCGATCACCGCACGGGACAGGCGCTCCGCAAGGCGCTCCGTCGCTGCCCGAAGCTCCTCCTCACCGCGACGCCGCTCCAGAACGACGTGATGGAGCTCCTCGGCCTCGCCGCGTTCATCGACGACGCGCTGCTCGGCAACGAGGAGGCGTTCCGGCTCCAGTACGCCACGGGCGAGCTCGACGAGGACCGGGCCGCGGACCTCAAGGCGCGGCTCGCGCCCGTGGTGGTCCGCACGCTGCGCCGCCAGGTGAAGGAGTACGTGAAGTTCACGGCGCGCCGCTCCATCGTCGAGGACTTCGCGCCCACCGACGAGGAGCAGGCGCTCTACGACCGCGTGTCGGACTACCTGCGCCGCGAGGACTCCTTCGCGATCCCGCAGGCGCGCCGCGCGCTGTTCGTGCTCGTCTACCGCAAGATCCTCGCCTCGTCGTCGTTCGCGCTGGCGGCGACCCTCGACCGGCTCGCCGCGTCGCTCGAGGAGAAGCTCGCCGGCGCCGAATGCGCGGCGCAGGCGGATCTCGCGCTCGAGCTGGACGGCTTCGCCGACGAGGCGGAGGAGCTGTTCGACGAGGGCGGCGCGCCGGCGCGGCCCAGGGGTCCGGGCGCCGTGCGCGCCATGCGTTCGGAGCTCGCGGAGCTGCGCGCGTGCGCCCGGCTCGCGCGCGGCATCCAGACGAACGCGAAGGCCGGCGCGCTCGTGCGCGGGCTCGACCGCTGCTTCACCGTCGCCCGAGCCTGCGGCTGGCCCGAGAAGGCGGTCGTCTTCACCGAGTTCCGGCGCACGCAGGACCACCTCGCGAAGCTCCTCGCGTCGAAGGGCTACTCGGTGACGTGCCTCTCCGGCGACGTGTCCGGCACCGACAGGCGCCAGGCGCTCGTCGACGAGTTCCGCGATCGCACGCAGATCCTCCTCATGACGGAGGCCGGCGCCGAGGGCCTGAACCTCCAGTTCTGCAACCTCGTCGTGAACTACGACCTGCCCTGGAATCCGCAGCGCGTCGAGCAGCGCATCGGCCGCTGCCACCGGTACGGGCAGCAGCGCGACGTGCTCGTGCTGAACTTCCTCAACCGCTCGAACGCGGCCGACGCGCGCCTCTACGAGCTGCTCTCCCAGAAGCTCGCGCTGTTCGACGGGGTGTTCGGCTCGTCCGACGAGATCCTGGGCGCGCTCGGCAGCGGCATCGACTTCGAGCGGCGCGTCCTCGACATCTACCAGTCCTGCCGCTCGGGCGACGAGGTGGACCGTGCGTTCGCGGCGCTGCGCGAGGACCTGGACGGCCGCATCCACGCGCGCCTCGCCGCGGCGCGGACGCTCCTCTTCGAGCGGTTCGACGGCGAGGTGCGCTCGAAGCTGCGGCTCTCGGAGCAGAAGACGAAGGAGGCCGTCGCGCGGCGCGAGGCGGACGAGG
>DASSQM010000056.1:0-3140 GCA_035702465.1 Anaeromyxobacter sp.
CAGGGGCAGCCGGATGAGGCTGCCCCGGAGCGAGCGGGGGTTTGGGGGGCGCAGCTTCATCGTGCCCCCCAAGTCCGATCGACGTGCCGTTCACGACCACGTCGGCCGCCCGCGCCTCTGCGCCGAGCTCGGCCCAGGGGACGACCTGCGGTGCGGCGGCTCCGGAAACGGCGGCGGGGCCGAGCGCATCGGCGAGCTCGCGGGCCGCCTCCGGCCGGCGCGCGGCGATCCGGACCGACGCCCCACCCTTGGCGAGCGCCCACGCGGCCGCCCGGGCCGCCCCGCCGGCGCCCGCGAGGAGCGCGCGCGCTCCGCGAGCGAGCCCCGCTCCCTCGAGGAGCGCGAGGCAGGCGGGCGCGTCCGTGTTGAATCCCTCCCAGCCGGCGTCCGTCCGGCGCAGCGTGTTCACCGCGCCGATGGCCGCCGCGGTCGGATCGACGCGCGCGCAGAGAGCGCGCGCTCCCTGCTTGTGCGGGACCGTGACGTTCAGGCCCTGGAACCCGAGCGCGTGCGCGCCGGCGAGCGCCTCGGCGAGCCGCTCCGGGGGGACGGGGAGCGCGACGTAGACGGCGTCGATCCCGAGGGCCTCGAAGGCCGCGTTCTGCATGGCCGGCGAGCGGCTGTGGCCGATCGGATGCCCGAGGACGCCGTAGAGCGCCGTCCTTCCGGTGATCACCGCGCCCCTCCCTCCGCGAGCGAATCCAGGAGCTCGAAGAAGGACGGGAAGCTCGTCGCGACGCACGCGACGTCGTCGAGGACGACCTCCTCGCCGCCCGTGAAGAGCTGCGCGATGGCCATGGACATGGCGACGCGGTGGTCGAGGCGCGTCTTCACGTCCACGCCGCGGAGGCGGACGGGCCCGTCGATGGCGCAGCCGTCCTCGAAGAGCTCGACGCGCGCGCCGGCGCGGGAGAGCGTCTCGCCCATGGCGGCGAGGCGGTCGGACTCCTTCACGCGCAGCTCCTTCGCGTCGCGGATGACGGTCCGCCCCCTCGCCTGCGTGGCCATCGCCATCACCACGGGCAGCTCGTCGATGAGGCGCGGGACGAGCGCCCCGCGGATCTCCGTCCCCTCGAGCGCGCCGGCGCGGACCGTCACGTCCGCGCGCGGCTCGCCGGCGACCTCGCGCTCCCCCGCGCGCGAGACCTCTGCGCCCATGGCCCGGAGCACGTCGAGGAGCCCCGTGCGCGTGGGGTTCACGCCGAGGCCGCGCACCGTGACCTCGGACCCGGGGAGCGCCGCCGCGGCGCAGAGGAAGAACGCCGCGGACGAGATGTCGCCGGGGACGTCCACGCGCCCGCCGCGCGGACGCGAGGGGCCGACGACCACCGTGAGGCCGTCCACGCGCACGGGCACGCCCATGCCCGACAGCATGCGCTCCGTGTGGTCGCGGGAGCGCTCCGGCTCGGTCACGCTCGTCCCCCCGTCGGCGAAGAGGCCCGCGAGCAGGATCGCGCTCTTCACCTGCGCGCTCGCCACCGGGAGCGCGTGCGCCGCGCCGCGGAGCGGACCGCCGCGGACGACGAGGGGCGGGACGCGGTCGCCGTCGCGGGCGCTGAGCGTCGCCCCCATCTTGCGCAGCGGCTCGATCACCCGCCGCACCGGGCGGCGGCGCAGCGAGGCGTCGCCGGTGAGCACCGAGAGCCCGGGGACGCCGCACAGCGCGCCGGCGAGGAGCCGCAGGCTCGTCCCGGAGTTGCCGCAGTCGATGACGTCGTCCGGCTCGCGCAGCGCCTCGGGCGGCAGGACGACGATCTCGGCCCCCTCCGCGCGGACCGACGCCCCGAGCCGCTCCACGGCCCTGCGCGTCGAGTGGACGTCCTCCGCGTCGAGGAGACCGGTGACGCGCGTCTCTCCGGTGGAGAGGGCGCCGAAGAGGAGCGCACGGTGCGAGATCGACTTGTCGCCGGGGACGGAGATCGCTCCGCGGAGCGGCCCGCTCCGGCGGCAGGAGAGGGGGCCCGTCAGAAGATCTCCTCGCGCGCGGCGCGGGCGGCCTCGAGGGCCTCGCGCGCCGCCTGCGGCGACTCGACGACCGCCGCGAGCAGCTTCGAGAGGTGCCGCTCCAGCCGGCGGGCGGCGTCGGGGAGGTGGCGGTTGCGGCGCGCCACCTCGCCCTGGATGTCGAACGCGAACTCGGCGAGCCGGGTGGTGTCCTTGAGCCCGGGACCCGCGAGCCGCATCGCGAGCGGCCCCGCCTCCCGCGCCGCGGATGCGAGCGCGGAGGCGACGAGGTACGGGAGGTGGGACACCATCGCCACGGCCTCGTCGTGGTCCTCGGCGCGGCAGCGGACGACGGTCGCGCCGAGCGCGGCGTGGAACGCGGCGACGCGGTCCACGGCGCCGGGGTCGCCGTCCGTGCACACGGCGACGGTGCCGCCCTTCCAGCGATCCGCGGTGCCGGCGGCATAGCCGCCGTGGCCGCCGAACATCGGGTGAGCGCCGACGAAGCGCACGCCGGGTCGCACCGCGCCGCGGGCCTCCGCGATGATCCGCTCCTTGGCGCCGCCGACGTCGGTGAGCACCGCGCCGTCGGGCAGCAGGCGCGACACCGGAGCGAGGAGCGCCTCGATCGCGGCGACCGGCGTGCACAGCACCGCGAGCGTGCACCCGGCGAGCTCGGGGCCGGGCTGCTCGAGCGCCTCGTCGACGACGTGGTCGGCGAGCGCGTGGGCGCGCACCATCGGGTGGGGCTCCACGGCGACCACGTGGACCGTGGGGTCGAGCGCCTTCACCGCGCGTGCGAGCGACCCTCCCATGAGGCCGAGCCCCGCGATCCCGAGCTTCCTGGGCAGCGCGCTCGCGGAGGTCATGGTCTCACGTGCAGGTCGGGGCGCAGCGCCTGCGCCCCGCGCAGGTAGACGTGGTTGCGCGGGCCGTCCGAGTCGCAGTGGAGGAGCACGCGGATGACGCGCGGCATGGACCCGGGGACGGGGATCTCCTGGGAGCAGATCATCGGCACCTGGGTCCAGCCGGCCACGCGGGCCGCGCGCGCGGGGAAGTCGGCGTCGAGGTCGTGGGTGACGGTGAAGATCGCCCACACGATGTCCGGCGGCCCGATGTCGTTCCTGCGCTCGAGCTCGCCGCAGAGCTCGAGGACGGCCTCCTCGATGGCCGGGACGGTGTTGGCTGCGACCTGC
>DASSQM010000057.1:0-2971 GCA_035702465.1 Anaeromyxobacter sp.
TCGCCGCGCCCGGGCTCGGCGGCATCGTGACGTTCACCGGCACGGTGCGGAACGAGACCCGCGGGCGGCGCGTGACCCGCCTCGAGTACGAGGCCTACAAGCCGATGGCGGAGAAGAAGCTCGCCGAGATCGGCGCGGCCGTCGCCGCGAAGCACTCCGCGGAGGTCGCCATCGTGCACCGGGTCGGCGTCCTCGCGCCGGGCGAGGCGGCCGTGGTGATCGCGTGTGCGGCGCCGCACCGCACGGCCGCGTTCCGCGCGTGCGAGGAGTGCATCGAGCGGCTCAAGAAGGACGTGCCCATCTGGAAGCGCGAGGTCTTCGACGATGGGTCCGAGTGGGTGGGGCTCGGCCCGTGATGGCCCCCCGGGCGGCGTGCTATCGTGCTCGCCCGGGGGAGCCGCGTGAAGGTCCTCATCGCAGACGACGACCGGCTCGTCCGGCAGATGCTCGCAGACCTCCTGGCCGACCTCGGCCACGCGGTGGTCGCCGCCGAGGACGGGGCGCAGGCCGTCGACCTCTGCGCGCGCGAGGCGCCGGACCTGCTCATCCTCGACTTCCTCATGCCGAAGCTCTCCGGGCTCGACGCGCTGCAGGCGCTCCGGGCACGCGGCGTCCGCGTGCCCGCGGTGCTCCTCACCGCCATCAGCGACCAGAGCTTCCGCGCGGTGGAGGGCGCCGACGCCGTCCACGTGCTCTTGCCGAAGCCGGTGACGCGCAGGAGCCTCGCGCGGGCCCTCGCGCAGGCGACGCGCGCCGCGTGATGGGAGACGGTTGAGTTTGCGTCGCACCCTCCTCCTCCTCGTGCTGCTGTCGGCCGCGGCGCCCACCGCGCTCGCCGCGGTGCTGCTCGTCGGCAAGGGGGGGTTCGACGCGCACGCGGTCGCGGCGGTGGCGGGCTCCCTCGCGCTCGCCGCCCTGCTCGCCGCGCTCGTGGCGCGGGGCGTGACGCGGCCCATCGCGGAGTGCGTCGCGGGCGCGCTGGACATCGCGCGCGGCCGGTTCGGCCGCCAGGTGTCGGTCTCGACGCGCAACGAGATCGGGGACCTCGCGTACACGTTCAACCACATGTCTCGCGAGCTCGCCGCGTACGACGGTGAGAACCAGCGGCTCATCCGCGAGCTGGAGCGGGGCTACCTCGACACGATCCGCAGCCTCGCCGCGGCGGTCGACGCGAAGGATCCGTACACCCGCGGCCACTCGGAGCGCGTCGCGGCGCTCTCCGTCGAGATCGGCCGCGAGCTGCGGCTCTCCGAGCCCTCGCTCAAGGCGCTCGAGTACGGCGGCGTCCTGCACGACATCGGCAAGATCGGGATCCCCGACGCGATCCTCGCGAAGCGAGGCACGCTCAACACCGACGAGATGGCGCTCGTCCGCGACCACCCCGCCATCGGCGCCGACATCGTGGGCGGGATCGCGTTCCTCAAGGACGCGCTGCCGTGCATCCTGTTCCACCACGAGCGCTGGGACGGAACCGGCTACCCGCAGGGGATCGCGGGCGACGCCATCCCCCTCCTCGCCCGCATCGTGAACATCGCCGACACGTTCGACGCGTGCACCTCGCGGCGGCCGTACCAGGAGCCCATCCCCACCGACGTGGTCGTCGCCATCCTGGACGCGCTGCGCGGCACGCAGACGGACCCCGCCGTGCACGACGCGCTCCTCGGCGTCCTGCGGCGCACGGGTGCGCTCCAGGGCGATAGCGCCGCCTGATCGCGCACCTGCCGCATCCTTGCCTGGGGCCCCTTTTGGCCCGACACTCGCCGTGTCATGCGCCGCTTCGTCCTCCTCGCCGCCGCCCTCGCGCTGTCCTCGCGCGCGGCAGCCGAGGACCCGGCCCGGCGCGGGTTCGACCCGGATCCCGCGCGCCTCGCGCTCTCGCTCGAGGGCGGCTTCGCCGTGGAGACCGCCACGGGGACCTCGCACGGCACGCGCGGCTTCGCCGCCGTGCTCGACTGGGCCGACGGGCTCCTGTCGCTGAAGCTCGATTCGCAGAAGCGCGACCTCCTCCAGTCGCGGCTCTCGCTCCACCTGCTCGGCGCGTACTCGCTCGGGCCGGCCGAGGTGGCGGTCCACCTGCCCGTCGCGCTCTGGCAGCGCTCGAGCTTCGCGCTCCTCGAGGGGCGCGGCGTGACCGGACCGCTCGTCGACCCGATCGCGAAGACGGCGCTCGGCGACCTGCGCCTCGGCGCGAAGGTTCCGCTCGTCGGGCAGGACCGCTTCCCCGTCGCGCTCGCGGCGATGCTCGACCTGCGCCTGCCCACCGGGAACGAGAAGGCGTTCACCGGCGAGGGGCTCATGGCGGTGCCGACGGCGATCGCGACGCGCTCGTTCGGGCGCGCGCGCCTCGACGCGCAGCTCGGCTACAAGATCCGGCGCACCGGCCAGTACGCGCAGCTCGTCGTGCACGACGGCTTCGCCTACGCCGTCGGCGGATCGCTCGACCTGCCGCCGCTCTCGAGGCTCGAGCGCTGGAAGGCGATCCTCGAGCTCACCGGCGAGTGGCCGCGGGGGTACGACCTCTCCGGCGCGCGCTACCGGGCGCCGCTCTCCACCCGCGGCGGCGTGCGCGCGTTCCTCTCCCGGACCCTCGCGGTGGAGGTCGGCGCGGGAACGGGCCTGGGCGAGGCGGGCTACGGCCGCGAGCGGTGGCGCGTCTTCGGGGGCGTCCGCTGGACCGAGCTCGGCCTCGGCGGCCCCGACGAGGACGACGACCATGACGGCGTCCCAAACCGCATCGACCTCTGCCCGCACGAGCCCGGCCCGCCCGAGCTCGACGGCTGCCCGGACTCCGACGGCGACGGGATCCCGGATCGCGAGGACCGCTGCCCGCACGAGCCCGGCCCCGCCGAGAACGACGGCTGCCCGGTGAAGGTGGACGAGACCGCCGTCGAGATCGAGACCGAGCGCCTGACGGTCAAGGACTCGATCCAGTTCGACACGGCGAAGGACACCATCAAGCGGCAGTCCTTCC
>DASSQM010000058.1:0-6601 GCA_035702465.1 Anaeromyxobacter sp.
CGACATGCCCCCGGTGGACGTCGCGGCCGCCAGGTGCCCGGCGGCGTCGCGCGCCACCGCTCCCACCGTGCCCGATCTCGACGCGGGCGCGCCCTGCCGCGCGGCGCTCCACCGCGCCCGCTGCGCCGCCGTCACGAGGAGAAGGTTGTCGTAGGGCGGCACGCCGATCTCGCGCGCGAACGCGGACGCGCCGGCGCCGGCGAGGAGCACGTGGTGCGTGCGCTCCATCACGGCGCGCGCGAGCGCGATCGGGTTCTTCCCGTCCTTCACCACGGCCACCGCGCCGCAGCGGAGCGTGGCGCCGTCCATGATCGACGCGTCGAGCTCGACGTCGCCCGCTGCGGTGAGCGTCGCGCCGGTGCCGGCGTTGAAGGTCGGGTCGTCCTCCATGTCGCGCACCGCCGCCTCGACGGCGTCGAGAGCGCTTCCCCCCGCGGCCAAGATCGACCATCCTGCGGCGCAGGCGCGGCGCACGCCCTCGAGGCGGGGCGCGTTCGAGGCCCCGGAGGAGGCGGGATCGTCGGGCGTCAGGTCTCCGGCGCCGCCGTGGACGACGATCGCGGGTGTCTTGTCGAGGTGCATCAGGGGTCGGGAACGTTAGGTTATGGTCGGCGCGTGGAGGTGAACATGGCTGGACGCGAAGTGGTCATCGTGGGGGCGGCGCGGACGCCCATCGGCTCGTTCCTCGGCTCGCTCGCGGCGGTGCCCGCCCCGCGCCTCGGCGCGGTCGCGATCCGCGCGGCGCTCCAGCGGGCGGGCGTCGAGCCCGGCGCGGTGGACGAGGTCGTGATGGGGAACGTGCTCCAGGCGGGCGAGGGCCAGGCGCCCGCGCGCCAGGCCGCGATCTTCGCGGGGCTCCCCGAGAAGACGCCCGCGTGGACGCTCAACAAGGTGTGCGGCTCGGGGCTCAAGGCCGTCATCTCGGGTGCACAGGCGATCGCCCTCGGCGACGCGGACGTGGTGGTCGCGGGCGGCATGGAGTCGATGTCGAACGTCCCTTACTACGACCGCACCGCGCGGACGGGCGCCCGGATGGGGAACGTGGAGCTCGTGGACGGCATGATCCACGACGGGCTGTGGGACGTCTACGGCCAGCAGCACATGGGCATCTGCGCGGAGCACTGCGCGACCACGCAGGACATCCCGCGCGCGGCGCAGGACGAGTACGCGGTCGAGTCCACGCGGCGCGCGATCGAGGCGCAGAAGTCCGGCGCGTTCAAGGCGGAGATCGTCCCCGTCGAGATCGAGGGCAAGAAGGGCGACAAGGTCGTCGTGTCGGACGACGACGGTCCGAAGTCGGCGAAGCCGGAGAAGATCCCCTCGCTCCGGCCCGCGTTCAAGAAGGACGGCACCGTGACGGCGGCGAACTCGTCGTCGATCAACGACGGCGCGGCGGCGCTCGTGCTCATGAGCGCCGAGCGCGCGCAGCGCGAGGGGCGGCCCGTCCTCGCGCGCCTCCGGGCCTGGGGCGGCGCCGCGCGCGCGCCCGTCGAGTTCACCATCGCGCCGGCGGACGCGATCCGCACCACGCTCGCGAAGGCGAAGCTCGAGACGAAGGACGTCGACCTCTGGGAGATCAACGAGGCGTTCGCCGTCGTGTCGATCGCGAACAACCGGCTCCTCGGGCTCGATCCGAGGAACGTGAACGTCCGCGGCGGCGCGGTCGTGCTCGGACACCCCATCGGTGCCTCCGGCGCGCGCATCCTCGTGACGCTCCTGTACGCGATGAAGGACCTCGGCAGGAAGCGCGGCCTCGCGTCGCTCTGCATCGGCGGCGGCGAGGCGGTGGCGGTGGTGGTCGAGAGATGATGAGGGGAGCCTTCAGCCATCAGCCCACAGCCATCGGCCAGGCGCTGATGGCTGAAGGCTGACAGCTGAGGGCTGACAGCAGAGGTGAAGAGATGAACAAGGTCATCGCCTCGTCGGACGCCGCGGTCTCGGACATCGAGGACGGCGCGAGCATCCTGGTCTCGGGGTTCGGGTTGTGCGGGAACCCCGAGAACCTCATCGCCGCCCTCCACCGCAAGGGCGTGAAGGACCTCACCATCGTCTCGAACAACTGCGGGACGACCGACCTCGGCCTCGGCATCCTCCTCAAGTCGCGACAGATCCGGAAGATCGTCGCGTCGTACGTCGGCGAGAACAAGGAGTTCGAGCGCCAGTTCCTCTCGAGCGAGATCGAGGTGGAGCTCGTGCCGCAGGGCACCCTCGCCGAGCGCATCCGCGCGGGCGGCGCCGGCATCGGGGGCTTCTACACGCCGACCGGCGTGGGCACGCAGATCGCGGAGGGCAAGGAGACGCGCGTCATCGACGGCCGCGAGTACCTCCTCGAGATGCCCATCCGCGCCGACTTCGCCTTCGTGCACGCGTGGAAGGGCGACCACTGGGGCAACCTCGTGTACCGCCTCACCACCCGGAACTTCGCCCCCATGATGGCGGCGGCGGGGAAGGTCACCATCGCGGAGGTCCAGCACGTCGTCCCGCCCGGCGAGATCGACCCGGACCAGGTCCACACGCCCGGCATCTACGTGCAGCGCGTGGTGAAGGGCGAGAGGTACGAGAAGTGGATCGAGAAGCGGACCGTGCGGCCGCGAGCGAAGTGAGGAGGTTCGAGAGATGCCGCTGACCCGCGAGCAGATCGCCCAGCGCGTGGCCCGGGAGCTGCGCGACGGCTTCTACGTGAACCTCGGCATCGGCATGCCGACGCTCGTCTCGAACTACGTGCCGAGGGGCATCGACGTGGTCCTCCAGTCGGAGAACGGCATCCTCGGCGTGGGCCCGTACCCGGTCGAGGGCAGCGAGGATCCCGACCTCATCAACGCCGGCAAGGAGACGGTCACGCTCTTGAAGGGCGCGGCGATCTTCTCGTCCGCGGAGTCGTTCGCGATGATCCGCGGCGGCCACATCGACCTCGCCATCCTCGGCGCGCTCGAGGTGTCGGAGAAGGGCGACCTCGCGAACTGGCTCGTGCCCGGCAAGATGGTGAAGGGCATGGGCGGCGGGATGGACCTCGTCTCGGGCGCGAGGCGGGTCATCGTGACGATGGAGCACGCCACGAAGGAGCGGAAGCCGAAGATCCTGAAGCAGTGCACGCTGCCCATCACCGGCCGCGGCTGCGTCACCGCCGTCTGCACGGACCGTGCGTGGATCGACGTGACGCAGAACGGGCTCGTGCTCCGCGAGCTCGCGCCGGGCGAGACGTTCGAGAGCGTCCAGGCGCTGACCGAGCCGAAGCTCGCGCTCGCGCCCGACGTGCGGCCGATGCAGCTCTAGCCGTGCTCATCACGCTCACGACCGACTTCGGCGCGGGCTCCGGGTACCCCGCGCAGATGAAGGCGGTCCTCCTCTCCGCGCTCCCCGGCGCCCGCCTCGTCGACGTCTCGCACGAGGTGCCGCGCCACGACGTGCTGGCGGGCGCGCTCCTCCTCGAGGCGTGCCTGCCGTGGTTCCCCGCGGACGCCGTCCACCTCGCCATCGTGGATCCCGGCGTGGGCACGGCGCGGCGCGCGCTGTGCGTGCGCGACGCCGACGGCCGCACGTTCGTCGCGCCCGACAACGGGCTGCTCACGCCCTTCCTCGCCGACGGGGCGCGGGCGTTCTCGATCGAGCCGGGTCGCGCGGTGCCTCCGCCGCGCTCCGCGACGTTCCACGGCCGCGACCTCTTCGCCCCCGCGGCGGCGTTCGTCGCGCGCGGCGGCGACCCGGCGGCGCTCGGACCCGCCGTGGCCGATCCCGTCCGGCTCCCGTGGCCCGCAGCGGTGCGCCGGGGAGACGAGCTCGCCGGCGAGACGCTCGCCGCGGACTCGTTCGGGAACCTCGTCACGTCCATCCGCGAGCGCGACCTCGCCGGCGCCCCCGTCGCGCTGGCCGAGGCGGGCGGCCGGCCCGTACGGTGGGTACGGACGTACGGTGAAGCGAGCGTCGGTGAGGCCGTCGCGCTCGTCGGATCCGGCGGGCGCGTCGAGATCGCGGTGCGCGAGGGCAGCGCTGCGGCGGCCCTGGGCGCGGTCCGGGGCACCGCCGTCCGGCTCGTCCTTGGCCGCGCCGAACGCGCCTGCTAGAGTCGTGGGCGACGATGAAGCGCACGGAGAACGACAACAAGCGCCGCGCCGTCCGCCTTCACCACGAGATCCCGGTGGCGTACCGGACCGTGGGGAGCTTCCTCACCGACTGGGCCACGAACATCAGCCGCGGGGGGATGTTCATCAACACGCGCAAGCCGCTCGCCGTCGGCACCGAGGTGAAGATCCTCGTGCAGCTCCCCGGCATGCGCTTCCCGTACGAGCTCGAGGGCCGCGTCACGCGCGTCACCGAGTACGACAACCACGCCAACATGGTCCCGGGCATGGGCGTGGAGTTCACGACCGTCGACGAGACCAAGCGGCGCGAGATCGACGACTTCGTCGAGCGGTTGCGGAAGCAGCTCGAGGAGACGTAGCCGCCCGTCGCGCGGGCCGCGCGACGCGGTTAGTTCCGTCGCCGTGCGCATCGAGCTCGACATCGAGGATCTCGCGCAGGGAGGCGAGGGGGTCGGCCGCGCCGGCGCTCGCACGATCTTCGCCCCGTTCACGGCGCCGGGCGATCGCGTCATCGCAGACGTGCCGTCGGGCGACGGCACCGCGCACGCCACGCTGATCGAGGTGCTCGCGCCCGGTCCGGCGCGCCTGGAGCCGCCGTGCAGGCACTTCGGCCCCGGGGCGGGGCCGGATCGGGAGTGCGGCGGCTGCGAGTGGCTCCACGTCGCCTACGACGCGCAGCTCGCCGCGAAGTCGCGCACCGTGGTCGAGGCGCTCCGCCGTATCGGCCGGCTCGAGCCGGGGAGCTACGAGCTGCGCGACATCGTTCGCTCGCCGGCGGCCCTGCGCTACCGCTCCCGCGCCAAGTTCCACTTCGACCGCGAGGCCGCGAAGCTCGTCTTCTTCCGGCGCCGCTCGCACGCGCCCGTGCGGCTCGCCGAGTGCCACCTGCTCGTCCCCGGCCTCGACGCCCTGCGCGAGGCGATCGGGCCCGCGCTCGCCGCGGTGAAGCTCGCCCCGCGCGAGGTCGCGCTCGAGTGGTCGGATCACGAGGCGCGGGGGAGCGCGCTCCTCCTCCTCGAGCCCACGCCGGCAGCCCGCGAGCGCGCCGCGCGGCTCGTCGCGGCGTTGCCCGCGCTGCGCGGCCTCGTGCTCCAGGGCGAGGGGGCGCCGCCCGCGGTCGTGGGCGATCCGGTGCTGCGCCACGCGCGCGTCCCGGAGCGGCCGGAGGCCGGCCTGCAGCGGTCGCGGCCCGACGTGTTCCAGCAGGCGAACCGCGGCGCGAACGCGCTGCTCGTCCGGGCCGCGCTCGATCTCCTCGCGCCGGATGGCGAGGACGTCCTCGAGCTCCACTGCGGCTCGGGAAACTTCACGGCGCCGCTCGCCGCGCGCGCCCGGCACGTGTCCGCGGTCGAGGTGATGGGCCCCGCCCTGGAGCTCGCGCGCGAGGACCTGCGCGGCGCCGCGAACGTGCGCTTCTTCGCGGGAGAGGCCCTCCGGCTCGCCGGCGCGCTCGCCACGGAGGGCAGCCGCTTCGGCGCCGTCCTCCTCGATCCGCCGCGCGAGGGCGCGAACGGCATCGGCCGCGCGCTGCGCGCGCTCGGCGTGCCGCGCGCCGTCTACGTCTCGTGCGATCCCGCCACGCTCGCGCGCGACGTCCGCGGCTGTGTGGAGCACGGCCATCGCGTGCGGGCCGTGCTGCCGGTCGACATGTTCCCGCAGACGCACCACGTGGAGGCGGTGGTCTCGCTCGAGAGGGCGTGACGATCAGGCGGTCCCGGCCGCCGGCGCGGCGAGCCCCGCCGCCGCCGCCTCCCGGTCCACGCCCGCGAGGCGCTCCACGAGCGGCGGGTGGCTGTAGTGCCACGCGCTGTACCAGGGGTGGGGCCGCAGGTTGGCGAGGTTCTCCCGGTTGAGCCGCACGAGGGCGCTCTTCAGCGCCTCCGGCGCGCGCGCGATCCGCACGGCGAAGCGGTCCGCCTCGAACTCGTGGTTGCGCGAGAGGCGCGAGGCGAGCGGCTGCAGCCAGAACACGAACGGGCTCCCGCCGAGCGCGAAGAGCGCGATGGCCCCGTGCAGCGTGGGCTCGCCGAAGCCGAAGGCGGCGTGGAGCGGCGGCCACGGCACGAGCCGGGACAGGACGAACAGCCCCGCGAGCGTCGACGCGAGGCCGATCGCGAGCCGCCGGTGGACGTGGTGCGCCCGGTAGTGCCCGATCTCGTGCGCGAGGACGCTCGCCGCCTCGTCGACGCTCATCTGGGCGACGAGGGTGTCGAACAGCACGATGCGGGGGCGGAAGAGCCCGGCGAAGTAGGCGTTCGAGTGGCCCGAGCGGCGCGAGGCGTCCATGACGAAGAGCCCGCGGTTGCGGAACCCCGCGTCGCGCGCGAGCGACTCCAGCCGGTTCCTCAGCTCCCCGTCGGGGAGCGGCGCGAACCGGTTGAACAGCGGCGCGATGAGCACCGGGTAGAGCCACAGGAGGAAGAGCTGGAAGAGGGCGAGGAACGCGAAGAGCCAGATCCACCAGAGCGAGCCCGTGAACCGCATGAACAGGTACACCGCGTAGAGCAGGGGGATCCCGAGGA
>DASSQM010000059.1:0-4919 GCA_035702465.1 Anaeromyxobacter sp.
TGCGCCGGCGCATGGCGGAGGGCGGCAAGGTGCTAGAGACGCTCTACGCCGACCTCTCCGGGAAGAAGGCGGCGGGCGGGTTCGTGAAGCACAACTGACGTCCACGTCGGGTGGAACCCGTCCGGTCCGGGTCCGCGCGAGGCGCCGGCTCTACGCTCGCTGCGCGATCGGCGGAGACCGTCCCGCCGCGCCGGAGGTCGGACCATGACCGCTCGCGCCCTGCTCGTCTCGCTCTTCCTGTCGCTGCCGCTCGCCGCCGCGGCGAAGGGACCTTCCGCGAAGGCGACGCTGAAGAACGCCGACGGGAAGGACGTCGGCACCGCCACGCTCACGCCTGCGAAGGGAGGCGTGAAGGTGCAGGTGCAGGCGGCGAACCTGCCGCCGGGGAAGCACGGCATCCACATCCACGCGGCCGGCAAGTGCGATCCGCCCGCGTTCACCACCGCGGGCGGCCACTTCAACCCCGGCGGCAAGAAGCACGGCCTGAAGAGCCCCGAGGGCGCTCACGCGGGCGACCTGCCGAACCTCCAGGTCGGGAAGAACGGCAAGGGGAAGGCGACGTTCACGGCGAAGGGCGCGACCCTCGGCGACGGCGAGGGCTCGCTCTTCGGGCCCGAGGGCACCGCGCTGGTCGTCCACGCGGACCCCGACGACGAGAAGACCGATCCGAGCGGCAACTCGGGGGCCCGCATCGCGTGCGGGCCCATCGAGAAGAGGTGACCTCGACCGCCGCGCCGCTCACGGCCCGGGGACGAGGAACGACCCCGGAGACACCGCGAACTGGCCGTCGAAGTTCGTGACGATCACCTGGTAGGTGCCCGGGTTGAGCTTGGGGACCGTGACGGTGATCTGCGCCGGCGACTTCTGGGTGATGGTCCCGAGCGTCCCGCCGAAGGAGACCTGGAGGCCCGCCCGGAGGCCGGTCGCGTCCGCGGTGAAGTCGGCGCCGCTCAGCACCATGACCGTGCCCTTCGGCCCGGTGGTCGGGGTGAAGCCGCTCGGGGCCGGCGGGTTGCCGTAGTGGAAGCCTGGCCAGGTGACCGTCTGACCGTCGACGTTGGTGAGCACGAGGTCCACGAACACGTCGGCGGTCGGTCCGGCCGGGCACGGCGGGATGGTGACCATGAGCGTGCCGGGCGTGGGATTGTGCACGAGGTTCGTCGCCGGCGCGCCGCCGAACGTGACGGACGCCGTGTTGTCGAGGCCCGTGCCCGCGAAGAGGAGGAGGCCACCGCCCGCCTGCGGCGAGCCGTGCACGTTGATCGCGTTCACCACCGGAGGCGCGGCGAGGTAGATGAAGCCGCCCGCGAGCGTCTCCGACTGCAGATCCGGGTTCCGGACGACGACGTCGGCGGGGCCCGCGGGGCCGCCCGCGGTCGTGACGGCGATGCTGGTGGCGGTGACGCTGCCCACGATCGCGGGCGTGCCGCCGATCGTGACGCTCACGCCGGTGACGAAGCCGGTGCCGGAGATCGTGACGGCGGTGTTGCCAGCCGCCGGGCCGGACGAGGGCGCGATGTTCGCGACCACCGGCGGCGGGAGGACGACCGGCGGCGGGGGAGGAGGCGGCGGGGGCGGAGGAGGTGGCGGGGGAGGAGGAGGCGGCGCCGCCACCGGCAGGTACGTGAAGCCGCCCGCGAGCGTGGCGACGTCGAGGGCGAGGCCCACCACGTCCACGTCGACGGCACCCTCGATGTGCGCCGGCGCCATCGCGACGAGCTGGGTCGAGCTGGCGATCGTCACCTGCGCCGCGTCGACGCCGCCGAAGCGGACGCGGACGCCCGGCGCGAAGCCGGTCCCGTCGATCGTCACCGCCGTGGCACCCGTCGAGGGGCCGGAGGCGGGGGCGATGGACGCGATCGTCACCGGAGCCGGGGTCGCGGGAGGCGTTGCGGGAGGCGTGGAGGTGCCGGGCGCGATCGGGGTGGGCGGCGGGGCGCCGTCGCCACCCCCAGCGCCGCCTCCGCAGGCGCCGAGCGCCGCGGCGAGCGCGAGCAGCACAACCACGGAGGCTCCTCGGAGCCACGGCTGCCTCGAGCGCGTCGAGCGGGCCTGCCCCGAGCCTGTCGAATGGGTCGTCGCGTCGTTCGATGTCATCGGGTCGCCCCCACGGCCGGCGGGCCGTTGGAGCGAACGACACCGGAAGGAGCCACGGCGGGCGTCCTCGGGTGGGGCGTCCGCGGCCTTTACACGTGTACCCACCCGAGGGTGTCTCATCGCGCGCAACACCCGTGTCCGTATCGAGGTGCGCCCTGATCACGACAGAACCGCGGCGATGTACCGGTCGTTCTCCCCCATCGTCTATCGACGGTGCCTGCGCTTCCTGAAGGACGAGGAGGCGGCGCTCGACGCGACGCAGGAGGTCTTCCTCAAGCTGGTGGTCAACATCTCCCGGCTCGAGGGGCGGGAGCAGCTCCTGCCGTGGATCCTGAGGGTGGCGCGGAACCACTGCCTCAACGTCCGGCGCGCGGCGAAGCACGTCGAGCTGCTCATCCAGGACATGGAGCACGACAGCGAGGAGTCGTGCGAGGACGTCACGCGGGCGCTGCTCGCCCGCAGCCTCCTCGAGAGGTTCGATCCCGCGACGCAGCGGGTCGTGCTCGGCGTCATCGGCGCCGGGTTCCGCCACGAGGACGCCGCGGAGGCGCTCGGGATGTCGGCGGCGACCGTCGCGCGGAAGCTCCAGCGCTTCCTCGAGAAGACGCGCGCTCACATGACGAAGAGCCAGTACGTCGAGGCGCGCGGCATCATCGAGAGGGCGAACGCGCCGCGCTCGCGCCCGAAGCTCGTTTCCGTCCCGAAGGCCCCCGCTGCGAAGGCGGCGGCGGCCAAGGATCGCGGCGCCGGCCACCCGCGGGAGACGCTGCATACGGCGGCGTAGCCCGCCGGCGCGACCGCGTCACCAGATCGGAGCCCGCTCGAGGAGCGAGCACGCCGCGGAGCTGTCCACCGGAGGCGAGAAGTAGAACCCCTGCGCCGCAGCGCAGCCCAGCTCCCGCAGGAACCCGAGCTGCTCGGCGGTCTCCACGCCCTCGGCGACGACGGGCTTCCCGAGCGCGCGGGCGAGCGACACGATCGTCCGGATGAGCTCCGGCGACTTGCCGCGCGGCGAGCCGCCCCCGAAGAGCGAGCGGTCGATCTTGAGCGCGTCGAGCTGGAGCCGGTGCAGCGCCGCGAGCGAGGCGTTGCCGCTGCCGAAGTCGTCCATGCAGAGCTGCACGCCGCGGTCGCGGATCTGCGCGAGGCGCGCGGCGGTGTCCTCGTTCTCCTCGAGCGCGTCCTCCGTGACCTCCACCGCGAGGTCGCGCGGCTCGAGCTCCACCTCGCGGAAGAGGCCGTCGAGCTGCTCGAGGAGCGCGCCGCCGTGGAGCTGCTTCGGCGAGACGTTCACGTGCAGCGTGAGCCGGCCCGCGCCGGGCGCGGCGCGCCGGCACCCCTGGAAGTCGCGCCCCGCCTGGCGGAGGAGCCAGCTGCCGATGGGCACGATGAGCCCCGTCTCCTCCGCGAACGGCACGAACTGCTCCGGCGAGACGAGCCCGCGCTTCGGGTGCGCCCAGCGGATGAGCGCCTCGAGCCCCTGGATGCGGCCGGTCGCGACCGCGACGACGGGCAGGTAGAGGACGCGGAACTCGTGGCGCAGGAGGGCGCGCCGGAGGTCCGCCTCGAGGTCGAGCAGCTGCGGCGCGCGCTCGCGCGTGGTCGGGTCGAAGACGACGGTGCGCGCGCGACCCTGGGCCTTGGCGCGGTACATGGCGGTGTCCGCGTCGTGCAGCAGGTCCTCGGGCCGCTCGTAGCTCGGGGACCAGATCGCGATCCCGATCGAGGCGGTGGTGAACACCTCCTGGCCGAGGATGTGGAACGCGTCGGAGGTGGCGCCGTGGATGCGCCCCGCCACCACGAGGGCGTCGTCGGGCCCCTTCACGTCGTCGAGCAGGATGGTGAACTCGTCGCCGCCCTGGCGCGCGAGCGTGTCGCCCTCGCGCAGGCAGGTCTGGAGCCTCCCCGCGAGCTGCACGAGCAGCTCGTCGCCGGCGGCGTGGCCGAGGGTGTCGTTCACTGCCTTGAAGCGGTCGAGGTCGAGGAAGACGACCGCGAAGGACTGGTCCTCCCGCCGGCGCGTCCGGGCGAACGTGCGCCGCACGAGATCGAGGAACAGCGCGCGGTTCGGCAGCCGCGTGAGGGGATCGTGCAGCGCGTCGTTCAGCGCGCGCTCGGCGGCCTCGCGCCGCTCGGTGACGTCGGTGACGGTTCCGGCGAGCCGGATCGCCTTCCCCGCGGCGTCGCGCGTCACCCGCCCCCGCGCCAGCACCCAGCGCCAGGCGCCCGACTTGTCGCGCAGGCGGTGCTCGCTCTCGAAGCGGGGGGCCTGCTCCTCCACGTGCGCGCGGATCGCGGCGGTCAGCGCGTCGCGATCGGCGGGGTGCACGCGGTCGAGCCAGTCGGCCGGCGAGCCGGCGATGGCTTCGGCGCCGATGAGCGACATCCACGCGTCGGAGAGCCAGAGCCGATCGCTCCGGAGGTCCCAGTCGAAGACGCCGTCGCCGGTGGCCTGCGCCGCCGCCGCGTACCGCTCGGCGGAGGCGAACGGCTCGCGCACGAGCACGGCGAGGCCGCCGCCCCGCGAGGCGGACTCCGGCAGCGGCACGAGCGTCCACTCGTCGAGCCGCGCGCCGGCCGCGCGCGTCGCCGCGAGTCGCAGCGACGTGTCCGCCTCGCCGCGGTCGAGCACCGCGCGCAGGTCGCGGCGCGCGCCCGCGCGGTCGGGGGCCGAGAAGAGCAGGTCCACGAGCTCGCGCCCGACGGCCTCGGCGGCGGGGTGCCCGAACATCCGCTCGGCGGCGCCGTTCCAGGCGAGCACCTCGAGATCCGGATCGCACAGGATCGCCGCGAACGGCGCGTGCTCGAACGTGCGGCGCAGG
>DASSQM010000060.1:0-3233 GCA_035702465.1 Anaeromyxobacter sp.
CGCGAGGATCTTCGCCGACTCCGCCATGAAGTGGACGCCGCAGAAGACGATCGTGGTCTGCGGCACCTTCTTGCCGATGATTGCGAGGCCGAGCGAGTCGCCCACGTGGTCGGCGACCTTCTGGATCTCCGGGAGCTGGTAGTTGTGCGCGAGGATGACGGCGTTCTTCTCGCGCGCCAGCGCGCGGATCTCCTCCTCGAGCGCCGAGACCTCGCCCGACGCGAGCTCGCTCCCCGACTCGGGGTTCGCGACCGGATCGTGGATGGGGAAGGCGGGGAGGCTCATGCTTTCACCCGGGCGCCGCGCGCGGGCTTGATGTCGCCCGTCCCGGCGGGGAAGAGGCGCCAGAACTCCCGGCGCACGAGGCCGACGAGGGTCGCCGACTTGGAGAAGCCGTGGTACGCGGCGACGGCGTCGAGCATCGCCAGGTCCGCGTCCGTGGCGGAGAAGCTGCGGACCTTGGCCGCGCGGCCGTCCCCCTTCTTCATGCGAAAAGTTATATAACGATTGTCGAGAAGTTGGCAACGGGATCCCCTCGCCGTGCGCCTCGCCGTCACCACGCCGCTCTCGCCGCCCCCCGACGTCGAGGCCGCCGCCCGCGCGGCGGCGCTCCGCCACGGCCTCCCGTACGCGCGGCGCGGCGGGCACTCGCTCGCCGTCGCGCTCGCCGAGGTGGGCGCGGACGCCGCGCTCGTGCTCTCGGCGTCGCGCGCGGCGCTCGTCGTCGGGGGCGAGGAACGCCGCTGGGCGCCCGGGATGGGCTGGCTCCGCGCCAAGCGCGCCCGCGACCGGCTCCGCGGGGACGACCCGGTCCCGACCGCCCGCGATCCGTTCCTCGACGCCGCCGGCATCCGCGCCGGCGACGCCGTCCTCGACTGCACGCTCGGGCTCGGGGCGGACGCGCTCGTCGCGGCGGTCGCGGCCGGTCCGGCGGGGCGCGTGCTCGGGGTGGAGGCCTCGCCCGCGCTCGCCGCCTGGGTCGCCGAGGGCCTCCGCCGCCTCGGCGACGACGCGGCGGACCGCATCGAGGTCCGCGCCGGCGATCACGCGGAGGTGCTCGGGTCCCTCCCCGCGCGGAGCTTCGACGTCGTCGTCTTCGATCCGATGTTCCGCCACGCGCGCGCGCAGCCGGCCGGGTTCGACGTCGTCCGGCGCCTCGCCGATCCGCGCCCGCTCTCCCCCGGCGCGCTGCGCGAGGCGCGCCGCGTCGCGCGCCGCTGGGTCGTCGTGAAGGACGGCGCGCCGGGCTGGGACCTCGCGCGCCTCGGGCTCACGCCGCTGCCCTCGGCGCGGGGCGCGCACCGCTATTACGCGCGGGTGGCGCCGGACGGCGGCCCCTGATCCGCCCGGCCGGTCCGGGGGCTGCCCGTCGATCGGGAAGTCGTGGGCCCGCTTGCCGCGCCCGGCCGGGGACGATACCCCATCGGCGACGAGGGGGCGCGCGTCGTCTCTAGTGCAAGAGCCCGGTCACGTTCACGTTCACGCGGATCGTCGCCGTGGCCTCGATCGTCGTCGCCGCGGCCGGCTGGCTCCCGGACGCCTCGACGACGATCGTCGCGGACGGAGCGACGACGTACGGCTTCAGGTCGACGCCGGGCGTGGTGAGCTCGACGACGGTCGTGCCGGGGGGCGCGGACCGGATGCCGTTCTTCTGCGCGACCAGCACGCGCGGGAGGCCCTGCGCCTCGACGAAGAACGACACCGCGTCGAGCCACGCCTCGAACGTCGTCCCGTTGGTGACCGCGAGCCGCAGGCCCACGACCTTCGCGGAGTCGACGTCCTTCGGCTCGATCCCGTTCGCCCTGAGCGTCGCCTCGTCGAGCATGAGCCCGAAGCCTGCCAGCGCGGGGATGGCGAGCGGAGGCGCGCCGGCCGCGCCGGGGATCGTGCCCGACGCGGTGCGCGTGATGTCCACCTCGTCGAGGCGGCCGCAGGAGGCGAGCAGGAGGGCGGTGGCAGCGAGGGCGAGCAGTCGCATGCACGCAAGCTGCGCGCCGGGACGGCGGCGCGCGGCTCCCCGCGCGGGCGGCAGCCGGGAGCTTGCCGACGCGGGGGACCGGCACGTGCCGTGCCGACGCGGGCGCTACGCCTGGGCCTGTGCCTCCGGCGCGGGCTCGGGCGCCGGCACCGGCTTCTTCAGGAACTCCTCGGGGCGCTCGAGCGCGAGCGCGTTCCGGAGGACGTCGTCCGCGTGCTCGACGACGATGATCTCGAGCTTCTCGCGCACCTTCTTCGGGATCTCCCGGATGTCCTTCTCGTTCTCCTTCGGGATGAGCACCCGCTTGATGCCGCCACGGTGCGCCGCGAGGACCTTCTCCTTGAGCCCGCCGATGGGGAGCACGCGGCCGCGGAGCGTGATCTCGCCGGTCATCGCCACGTCCTTGCGGACCGGGATGCGGCAGAGCGCGGACACGAGCGTCGTCGCCATGGTGATGCCCGCGGAAGGGCCGTCCTTCGGGATGGCGCCCTCGGGCACGTGCACGTGGATGTCGCAGTTCTCGAGGAAGCGCTTGTCGAGGCCGAGCACCTCGGCGCGGCTCCGCACGTAGCTCATGGCCGCCTGCGCGGACTCCTGCATCACCTCGCCGAGCTTGCCGGTGATCATGAGCTTGCCCTTGCCGGGCATCACCTGCACCTCGACGGTGAGCAGCTCGCCGCCGAGCTCGGTCCACGCGAGGCCGGTGGTGAGGCCGATCTGGTCCTGCGCCTCGACCGTGCCGTAGCGGTACTTCCACGGGCCGAGGAGCTTCTGCACCAGCTTCTCGGTGACGACGTACGGCTTCGCGTCGGTCGCCCCGCCGTTCTTGAGCACGTCCTTCGCGATCTTCCGGCAGATGGAGCCGATCTCGCGCTCCAGCGAGCGGACGCCGGACTCCTTCGTGTACCGGTGGATGAGCGAGCGGATCGACTTCCGCTTGAACTCGACCGGCACGCTCGCGAGGCCGTTCATTTCGCGCTGCTTCGGGATGAGGTAGCGCTCCGCGATCGACGTCTTCTCGAGGTCCGTGTAGCCGGCGAGGCGGATCACCTCCATGCGGTCCTGCAGCGGCAACGGGATCCCGCCCTTGGTGTTCGCCGTGCAGATGAACATGACCTTGGAGAGGTCGTAGTCGAGGTCGAGGTAGTGGTCGTTGAAGGAGTGGTTCTGCTCGGGGTCGAGCACCTCGGCGCGGCTCCGCACGTAGCTCATGGCCGCCTGCGCGGACTCCTGCATCACCTCGCCGAGCTTGCCG
>DASSQM010000061.1:0-4161 GCA_035702465.1 Anaeromyxobacter sp.
GGGGCGAGGTGACCCCGCGCTCGCCGTACGGGGACGCGCGGCTCCTGTGGGGCTTCGGCTGGGACGACTGGCACGGCGACACGCTCACGCTGCAGGTGAACAACTGGGGTCCGCTCCGGCCCGACCAGGCGCCGGGGTGGCTCGGCGCCGAGGCATACCTCGCGTACAAGTCGCCGCAGCTCTGCTCCGAGTGGCTGTGCGGCCAGCTCGTGCCCGGCGTCACCGTGCCGTTCCGCGGCGGCCCGTACGCGGACGCCCGCCTCACGTTCACGATCGCGCGGACGTGGTTCGTGATGGGCGGGATCGGCCACCCGGTCCACGGCGTCTTCGAGGGGCCGCTCGGGACGCCGCAGTGGCGCATGGTCTACGGCTTCGGGCGGCTCGACTGGAAGCCCGGATCGATCTTCGTCACCTACTACGACTGGGGACCGGACTGGCGCGCCCACAACGGCGTGCTGTCCGCGGGCGTGAACTGGGCGTTCTAGGGGGGTGGAGCGTGGCGAACCGGATCTCTCGGGGTGCGGCGCTCGCGGCGGCGGCCGGCGCCCTCGCCATCGCGTGTGGCCTCGAGCCGCCGCCGAAGGAGCAGAGCACGCCGCCGCCGGCGCAGGGCGTCGATCCCACGAAGCGCACGCTGCCGCCGCCGAACTACGTGCTCGTCTGGCAGGACGACTTCGACGGGAGCGCGCTCGACGGCTCGCGCTGGGCGGCGCAGTCCGGGTCGCGCCTCGACGCGGTGAACACGCCGTCGGCGGTCGCGGTGCGGAACGGCGAGCTCGTGGTGACCACGTTCACGCAGGCCGGCACCCACTACACCGGCTTCGTCTCGACGAACGGCAGGTTCCAGGCGCAGTACGGCTACTTCGAGGCGCGCATCCGGTTCCAGGACGCGCCGGGGTCCTGGTGCGCGTTCTGGCTCACCGCAGACACCGTGGGCAAGCCGCTCGGGGATCCCGCCGACGCCGGCGTCGAGATCGACGTCGTCGAGCATCGCGCCACGGACCAGGGCGGCTGGGACGCGCTCCGGGACATGGTCGCGCTGAACCTGAACTGGGACGGCTACGACGAGCACAAGAAGAACCTCCAGAAGGTGACAGCCCTCCCCGACGGCGCGCCGATCCAGGGGCAGTGGCACACGTACGGCGTCATGTGGACCGAGACCGGGTACGCGTTCTACGTGGACGGCATGCAGCTCTGGACGCAGGACTCGCCCGTGGCGAAGCGGCCGGAGTACATGAACCTCACCTGCGAGGTGGACGACGCGAGCTGGGCCGGGTACGTGCCGAAGGGCGGCTACGGCTCCCTCGACACGAGCTCGGCGCACATGGAGGTCGACTGGGTCCGCGCCTGGCAGCCGCGTTGATTCACGGTGCGTCGATCCCTTGACATCCCGTTCCGGGAGCGGTTCGAATTGCCGAAACGGAACGGGGGTCTTCCATGAAGCTGCTCGCCTGCCTCGCCGCGATCGCGATCGCGGCGCCGGTCGTCTCGCGCGGACAAGAGGTCCATGGTCCGGACACGTACCTCGTCGGCAAGCTCGGGGTGATCTCCCCGCAGCACGACGACCTGCAGGGCTTCGACACCGGGTTGGCCTTCGAGGCGGACCTCGGGTTCCGGGTCCACCCCAACCTCGCGCTCGAGGCGGGCATCGGGTACTGGCGCTCGACGGGATCCCAGAGCGGAATCGTCGCCCCGGGCGTCTTCGTCACCGCGGACGCCGAGATCTCCGCGATCCCCGTGACGCTGTCGCTGAAGGGCATCCTGCCCGTGGGGAAGCTCGACGTGTTCGGCCTCGCCGGCGCCGGGATGTACTTCGTCTCCGGATCTGTGACGGTCCGCGGCGGCGTCTCGGGCCACGCGTCGGACAGCGGCAACGCGTTCGGCATGCACCTCGGGGGCGGCATCGCCGGGCACGTCACCCCGCAGGCCACGCTCGGCGTCGAGGTTCGCTACATCTTCGCGAAGGTGAGGATGTTCGACGCGAACAACGGGCTCGACAGCTTCATCGCCCAGGGCTTCCTCGGCTGGTCGTTCTGACGGAGGCCGCTCCGCTCACGCGGCGGGCGGCTCGGGCGGCACCGGCGAGTCCGGGAGATCGGGGGCGGGGCCGCCCCCGATCCCCAGCCGATCCGCGATCGGCACCTGCGCCGCGATGACGAGCGCGACGAGCTCGGGGAGCGCCATGCCCACGAGCTCCGCGCCGTCGCGGATGTACCCGCGGTCCACGGACCGCGCGAACGCCTTGTCCTTCATCTTCTTCACGACCGACTCGGGGGGGAGGTCGCGCACGCTCTTCGACGGCCGCACGAGCGCGCAGGCGCCCACGAACCCGGTCAGCTCGTCGGCGGCGACGATGGCGCGCTCGAGCGGGGAGTCGCGCGAGATGTTCGTGTAGCTCGCGTGCGCGCCGACCGCGCGCACGATCCGCTCGGGCCAGCCGCGCTCCCTCAGGATCTCCATGCCGCGCCACACGTGGTCCTGCTCCGTGGGGAAGCGCTCGTAGTCGAAGTCGTGGAGCATGCCCACGAGGCCCCAGGTCTCCAGCTCCGCGGCGTCGGCGACGCCGGCGCGGCGCGCCAGCGCGCGCATCGACGCCTCCACCGCGAGCGCGTGGCGGCGGAGCGGCTGCGTCTTCGTGAACTCGCACAGGAGGGCCCAGGCGTCGGGACGGGAGGGCGGAGTCATGCGCCGGATCCTAGCGGCCGGCCGGAGCGCCCGCCGCGGTCACGGCGCGGGCCGGATACCCTCGGCCCACGCGAACGCGTAACCGAGCGCGGCGCCGGGATGCCTCGCGAACTCCGCGAGCGCGCCGAGCGCGGCGTCCAGCTCGGCGCCGCCGACCCCGCCGGTGGCGACGATGGCCTCGCGGGCGCCGCGGAGGTTGCCCGCGACGTTCTCGACGACGCCGGCGAAGCTCGCGTCGCCGGCGCAGCACGCGACGGAGACCCACGTGAACCGGCGCGGCCGCGCGCCCGCGGCGGCGAGGAGCGCGGGCAGGCGCCGGCCCACGTACGGATCGTTCCCGTTCCGGTCGTAGCTGCGCACGAACGCCTTGAAGACCGCGCGGAACCCGGGCGGCTCCGGGTACAGCCGGAACAGGCTGTGATCGTCGTCGCAGAGCACCACGCGTCCGCCGGGGCGCACGGCGCGCACCATCTGCTCGACGACCCGCTCCGGCGCGGGCACGTGCTCGAGGATGAAGCGGGCGTGCGCGACGTCGAACGAGCCCCACTCCGACGCCTCGAGCGGAAACGCGAGCGCGTCGCCCCCGCGGAGGTCGAGCAGGCCCTCCTCACCGGCGTCCACCGCGAGGGAGCGCGCGCGGGCGAGCTGCTCCCCGCTGCGCTCGATCCCGACGACGGGCCGGCCGGCGGCGCGCGCCATCGCGCGCGAGAGCTGGCCCAGCCCGGCGCCGACGTCGAGGATCCGCTCGCCTCCGACGAGCGCGAGCTCGCGCAGGCACGACGCGTTGAGGAGTTCGTTCAGGAGCGAGAGCCGCGCCTGCTCCGCCGGGTCCGTGCCGTGGATGTAGCGGGACGTGCTCATGGCGCTCGCGCTCCGCCGCCTCAGCGCCGCGCGAGCCGCGGCACGATCCAGCGGAGCGAGGCGTCGTGCCGGTAGCCGATGCCCATGTGCCCGTCGTCGAACTCCTGGTGCTCGACCGCGACGCCCGCGGCGCGGAGCGCCTCCGCGACCATGCGCGTACCCCACTGCAGGTTGAACTCGTCGCGCGTGCCGCAGTCGAGGAACACGCCCGCGAGCTTCCGGAACGCGTCCGCCGCGCGCGGGACGAAGCGCACCGGGTCCTCCGCGAGCCACCGCGCCCACACGTCCTCGCGCATCCGCCCGGTCGGGAGCGAGAACGGCAGGTCCGCCCCGAGCGGCGCCGCCGGGTTCGGCGAGTAGTGCGCCGCCATCGCCACGACGTTCAGCGGCGCGTGATCGGCGCCGGCGAGCTTCGTCTCGCGCGCGCGCCGCTTCGCCGCCTCGAGCCAGGCCGCCGGGTCCGACGCGCCGAGGAGCGCCGCCGCCGCCCTGGGGAAGTCCGGCAGGTAGCAGTACTCGAAGCACGAGTCGCCGGAGTGCACGCCGAGGAGGGAGAACGCGTCCGGCCGGTCGCGGCCCATGCAGAGCGCGCCGTACGCGCCGGAGCTCTTCCCC
>DASSQM010000062.1:0-9685 GCA_035702465.1 Anaeromyxobacter sp.
CGCGGGCCGTCGGACCGGCGGGCCGCGTCCACGCCCTCGACGTGGACCCGCGCATGCTGGGGGTGCTCGCGCGGCGCGTGCGCGAGGCGGGCGTGTCGAACGTCATCCCGCACCTCGCCTCCGGCTCGGATCCCGCGCCCCCCGAGCCATGCGATCTCGTCCTCCTCGTGAACTCGTTCCACCACTTCCGCGACGGCGTCGGCACGCTGCGCCGGCTCGCCGAGTCGCTCCGCCCCGGCGGCCGCATCGCGAACATCGACTTCCGCGAGGGCGAGCTCCCCGTCGGCCCGCCGCCCGACCACAAGGTCTCGCGAGCCTCCTTCCTCGCAGCCGCCGCGGCCGCCGACCTCGAGGTCGCGGCGGAGAAGACGTTCCTTCCCCACCAGTACTTCGTCCTCCTGCACCCGCGGAACTGACCCGGAACTGACCGCCCGGAACTGACCGAGAGAACTGATCCTCGGCCCCATGGTCCGCCCCGCGGACGGTCCTGCTCCGAACCTTCCGTCCAACCTCGAAGAACTGCTGAACTTCGATGCCGGCACGCCTCCTGGATCAGCCGGCGGCATGACCGCGCCCCGTCAGGTTCTTCCCGGAACGGTTTATCTCGTGACGCGACGCTGCTCGGAGCGGCGGCTCTTCCTGCGACCGTCGCGGTTCACCGACGCCACCTTCCTGTACGTGCTCGCCGTCGCCACGCAGCGCTATCGAGTGCTGGTCCATGCGTTTTGCGTGATGTCGAATCACTACCATCTGATCGTCACCGACGTCGGCGCGCAACTTCCCGCGTTCATGCAGTACGTCGACTCTCTCGTCGCACGCGCGACGAATGTCTCGCTCGGACGCTGGGAGGGCTTCTGGTCGTCGGACGGGTCGTACAGCGCCGTCTCGCACGGCGCGACCGAGGACATCGTACGGAAGACAGCGTACGTCCTTGCGAACCCGGTGGCCGCGGGTCTCGTCAGGACTGGGCGCGAATGGCCAGGGTTGTGGACTGCGCCCGAGCAGCTCGGAACCGCGACGTTCACGTCTCGGCGGCCGGAGAACTTCTTTCGTTCGGACGGCACCATGCCCGAATCCGCGGGGCTCGCTCTCGCCGTTCCATCGGGCTTCGCCTCGGCGGAGCAGTACCAGTCGGCAGTCGCGGCGGCCCTTCACGATCTCGAGGCAGAAGCCCAGCGCAAGATCGTCGCCGCGCGAGGCGGGTTCCTCGGGCGCGCTGCGGTACTCGCCCAGAATCCCTTCGGCCGCCCCGCATCGCGCGAGCGCCGGCGGCAGCTGAGACCGAGAGTGGCTGCTGCCGACCCGTCGATTCTCGCGGAGGCTCTGTCGCGCCTCGTCGCATTCCTCGACGCTTATCGCCTCGCGTGGACGGCGAGAAGATGTGGGGCTCGCGACGTCGTCTTTCCTGCGGGAACATACCTGCTTCGCGTCGTTCACAGCGTTCCTTGCGCAGCCCCGTCGTGATTGAACTGGGGCGCACGCCCGCAGCCATTCCGGGCGGCCGCGCGATCGGGCCCGCAGCGCGGTCGCTCGCGCCACGCGGTGGGGGTGGCGAATCTACACCCCTCGTGACCTCCCTCACGGCAGACGAGCAGCGAATCAGGCGGTCCGACGTTGATCCGAGTCACCGAAGTCGCAAAGTCCAGGTATCCTGTAAGCCCGTTCCGCCCCCACTCTCGGTTGAATCGTGAATCGACACGGGGCGGAGCGTCGTCTGTCCGCGAATTACCCTCGGTCAGTCAGGGAACCGGACGGATTACTCTCGGTCCGTCAGGAAGGGGCGGCGGAGGAGGAGTCGCTTGCCGCTCATCGCCAGCCATCCGCGCCGCGAGAACTCTGAGAGGGCGCGCGAGACGGTCTCGCGGCTCGTGCCGATCATCGCGGCGATCTCGGCCTGGGTCGGGCGCTGTCGGACGAGCACGCCGTCGTCGGTCTCCTCGCCGTCGGTCTCGGCCATCTCGCGGAGCTTGCCGGCGAGCCGGCCGTAGACGTCGAGGAGCGCGAGGTTGCCGATCACGGCGTCGGCGCGGCGGAGCCGGCGCGAGACCTCCTGGAGGACGCGGAGGGCGGTGAGCGGGTGGCCCTCGAGGTGCGCCTGGAACTCCCGGCGCGACAGGACGAGCAGACGCGAGGCGCGGTCCGCGATGACGGTCGCGGAGCGCGGCTCGTCGTCGAGGAGGCTCATCTCGCCGAAGAAATCGCCCGGCGACCTGAAGATCGAGAGGATGATCTCTCGCCCGGAGTCGCCGTAGAGGACCACCTTCACCCTCCCGGAGACGAGCACGAACAGCGCGTCGCCCGGGTCCTCCTGCGACACGATCACGGCGCCTGCCGGGTAATCCTTCACCTCCGCGATCCGCTCGAGCGCCGCGACCGCCGCGGCGTCCAGGTCGGCGAAGATGGAGACGTTGCGGAGGAGTCCACGCCCGCGCCCGGCGCCGTCCATGCGGGCCGAGCGTAGGCCGGCCTCCGGGGTCGGTCAAGGCGACGCCGCGGCCGCCGAGGCGTCCAGGAGCGCGCGCACGGCGGCGGTCGCCGCTCCGGCGTCCCCGCCGGACAGCCACGCGCGGATCACCGCCACGCCCGCAGCCCCCGCCGCGAACGCCTCCGGCGCACGCGCCGCGTCCATCCCCCCGAGCGCGACGAGCGGCAGCCCGAGCGCGGCGGCGGCGCGCAGCGCCTCGACGCCCACCGGAGGCCCGTACCGGCGCTTCGACGGCGTGTCGTGGATCGGTCCGAACGTCGCGTACGAGGCGCCGCCGTCGCGCGCCCGCCTCACGTCCTCCGCCGAGTGGCACGAGACGCCGACGAGCGGGGAGGGCCCGAGCAGCCGGCGCGCGTCCCCCGGCGGGATCCCCGCCGCGGGCAGGTGCACCCCGTGCGCCCCGGCGGCGATCGCGACGTCCACCCGGTCGTTCACGAGGAGGAGCTGCCCGCGCGCGCGGCACACCGCGCCGAGCCGGCGTGCGACCTCGAGCAGGTCCCGACCGCCGAGGTCCTTCTCCCGGAGCTGCACCGCCACGCGCCCGGGCGCGATCCCGGCGAGCGCGGCCTCGGCGCGGCCCGCGAGATCCGCGGCCAGCCGCCGATCCGTGATGAGGTGGACAACGGGGAGCGCCGTCCGTAAGCTCGCCACGGACTGGATCCTGGTCGAGGCCCGGCGACGTGTCGAGCGATCTGAAGAGCTTCCTCGCGTTCCTCGAGGAGCAGCAGGCGAGGCAGGCGCCGCACTTCCCGGGGCTCTCGGTGCCGAAGGTGCTGGCGTACATGGGGACGACGAGCGCCCCCGGCACGCACGCGGCCTGCTCGGTGAACCGCCTCGTCCGCATCGAGCGCGGCTCCGCGGCGCACGACCTGCGCATCGTGCTCGCGGGCGCCCTGCCGCGGCCGCCGGGCCCCGGCGAGTGCGTCTCGGTGCACATGACGCGCGTCGAGCGCTACCAGGGGTACCAGGTGAAGACGCGCGCCCTCGCCACGGGCGGGGCCGTCGCCGAGCTCGTCGAGCCCGCGCGCGAGGGCATCCGCGTGAACGGCGCGCAGATCTACACCGTGCACCACAGCCCCTACACGCTGCGCTTCTTCGAGAACGTCCCGTTCGAGGAGGTCGCCGACACCGTGACGGGCCTGCGCTGCGCGCTCGTCGCCGTCGGCCCGACCGCCAACCTCTCGCCGCGGTTCGTCTTCCACCACGAGGTGAAGGACGGCAAGGTCCTCCTCTTCCACGGCGATGGCCTCGCGCTCAAGACGTACATGAACGTGCGCGTGAACCGGAGCGAGACGCGCCTCGTCCTCGATCTCGACGAGGACTCCGGGTTCCTCTTGCGCGGGGTCGTCGAGGAGTTCGCGCCGCACCAGCACCCCGAGGCGTACGAGCGCATCTGCCAGGGGTTCACCGCCGGGAGCTGGGGCAGGCCGTCCCGCGTGTTTCGGTTCGTGCCGGAGTCGTTCGAGCGGATCCGGCCGGCGACGTAGTCGACGAGGGCGGCGCGAACGCCGTCAGGCCGGGTCCGGCTCCTCGGGATCGCGATGCGCGGCGCGATCCCACGCCTCGTCCCGCGCCTCCTCCGCCTTCCGCTCTGCCTCCTCGGCGTCGGGCTCGCCGGCGCCCTCGCGAACGTCCGCCTGCCGCGTGCCCGCGCTGCGCTCCGCGACCTCGCCCGCCTCCTTCTGCGCCCGCGCACCGCGTGGGATGGCGGCCGTCTCCTCGCCCGCACCTTCGATCGGCTCGGGCGTGCCGTCGGTCACCCCCGGGGGCGTGGGCCCGGGCCCTCCTGCGAGGCCCGGCGTCTGAGAGATCTCGTTCGTCCCCGGCACCTGGTCGTCGTTCGCCATGCGGCCCTCCGATACCTCAATGTCCGCCGAGATGGCCGCCCGGGGAACCTCGCGGGCGGGTGCCGGATCGGGACCGCGCGACGGATTGTTCTCTCCCCGGATGACGCCGCTCCCCTTCGCTCCACCGCTGCCGCCCATGCTCGCCCGCCTGGCCCGCGCCCTGCCGGAGGGCGACTACGCCTACGAGCCCAAGTGGGACGGGTTCCGCTGCATCGCGTTCGCCTCCGGCGGCGCGGTGGACCTCCGGAGCCGCCACGAGCGGCCGCTCGCCCGCTACTTCCCCGAACTCGTCTCGGCGCTCGCAGCGCTGCCGCGGCCGGCGGTGATCGACGGCGAGATCGTGGCGAGCGGCCCGGGCGGGCCCGCGTTCGGGGCGCTCCTCGCGCGCCTCCACCCGTCGGCCTCGCGCGTGGCGCGGCTCGCGCGCGAGACGCCGGCGTCGCTCTTCGCGTTCGATCTCCTCGCGGACGGAGGCGAGGACCTCCGCGTGCGAGCGTTCGCGGAGCGGCGCACCCGGCTCGAGGCGCTCCTCGCCGCGGTCCCCCCGCCGCTGCACCTCACGCCGTCCACGGCGAGCGTCGACGTGGCGCGGACCTGGCTCGAGCGCTTCCACGGGGCCGGCACCGACGGCGTGATCGCGAAGCGGCGCGACCTCCCGTACGCGCCCGGTCGCCGCGCCATGGTGAAGGTGAAGCGCGAGCGGACCGCGGAGTGCGTGGTCGCCGGGCTCCGCACGTTCGCGGGCGAGCCCGTCCTGGCGTCGATGCTCCTCGGCCTGTGGGATGGCGCGGGCGCGCTCCGCCACGTCGGCGTCGCATCGAGCTTCCCCGAGGCGGAGCGGCGGGCGCTCTTCGCGGGGCTCGCGCCGCTCGCGGTCCCGCTCGCGGGCCACCCGTGGGAGCACGGCTTCAACGTCGGCCACAGCCCCACGGGCCGCCTCGCCGGCTCCGCGGGGCGCTGGGATCCCCGCGAGATGGACATGGACTGGATGCCCCTCGCGCCCGTGCGCGTCGTCGAGATCGCCTACGACCGGCTCGACGCCCTTCGCTTCCGTCACCCGGGCCGGTTCGTGCGCTGGCGCCCGGACCGCGACGCGCGCTCGTGCGCGCTCGACCAGCTCGCGATCCCGCTGCCCGAGCTCGACCTCGCGCGGGGGGCGGGCCCGTGACCGTGCGCGGGGCGCCGGGGCCAGGCACCGCCTGCGCCGTCGAGGCGGGCGGCCGAACGGTGCTCCTCTCGAACCCGGACAAGGTGCTCTTCCCGGCGACGGGGTTCACGAAGCTCGACCTCGCACGCTACTACCTCGCGGTCGCGCCGGCGCTGCTCCCGCACGTCGCCGGTCGGCCCGTGACGCTCGCGCGCTTCCCGGGCGGCGTGGACGCGCCGGGCTGGTACCAGACGAACTGCCCCGGCGCGCGGCCGAGGTGGATGCGCGTCGCGTCCGTGCGCGGAGCGCGGGGGCAGCAGCTGCAGTACGCCGTCCTCGACGAGCCCGCCGCGCTCGTCTGGGCGGCCAGCATGGCCGCCGTCGAGCTGCACCCGCTGCTCGCCGCCGCCGATGCGCCCGACCGCCCGCGCGCGCTCGTCGTGGACCTCGATCCCGGCGCGCCGGCAGGGGTCCCGGAGTGCGCGCGGCTCGCGCTGCGGCTGCGCGACCTGCTCGACCGCGCGGGCCTGCGCGCGTTCCCGAAGCTCTCCGGCGGTCGCGGGCTCCACCTCCACGCGCCGCTCGACGGCGGCGCGCGGTTCGCCGAGGCGAAGGCGTTCGCCCGCGCAGTCGCTCGCGAGCTCGCGCGCGAGGAGCCGGCGCTCGTGACGGAGCGCATGCCGCTCGCCGAGCGCGCCGGCAAGGTGCTCGTCGACTGGCGCCAGAACGACGCCGGCCGGTCCCTCATCGCTCCCTACTCGCTCCGCGCCGCCACCGTGCCGCTCGTCGCCGCGCCGCTGCGCTGGGACGAGGTCGAGTGGATCGCCGCGGAGGGCAGGCCGCTCTGGCTCGGGCCCGCCGAGGTGCTGGAGCGGCTCGCGCACGAAGGCGACCTCCTCCCGTCCGGCGCGCCGCCGGGCGGCCCGCGTCCCCCGCCGTGAAGGGACGATTGCCGCGCGCAATCGGGTGTTGACATCGACGTGCAATTCTGCGATACGCACGCGCCGTGTCACGGTTCATTCCATCACGACGAGGCGAGGGCGGCGGCCCCATGACCCTCGGCCAGCTCCCGGCGGACACCGACCGGGGATGTGGCAATGCCGCCTGCGATGGAGGGCACGTGCACCCCGAGCTCTCCACCTAATCGCTGAACGAGAGGGTGTTCCGCTGCGGCCCCGAAGATGGGGCGCGGCGCATCTCTCCACGTCCGGCGCGCACCGCGCCGGCGGGCGGAGCCGTCCGTCCGCACGAGGCGCGGGCAGGCCGGCCGCGCGGCGCACATGCATTGACCCGCACGATTGCGGGGACGAGCCCGACTGCCCGACGAGGGATTGCCCGGAAAGGAGGTGAGCGGCGATGGCCAGCAAGATCGAGAAGATGGTCGCCGAGCTGCGCCGCGCCCAGGACCTCGTCCAGGAGAGCAGGTCCGAGGAGGCGCTCGGCGTGTACCGCGAGCTGCTCGTCGAGGCCGGCAAGATGGGCCTCGAGCTCGCCTACCTGCACTACGCGATCGCCATCGCGCTGGACTACACCGGCGATCTCGAGAGGGCGTTCGAGGAGATCACCATGGCCATCGGCAAGGACCCGCTCTGCCTGCCGTTCCGCCACTCGTTCGACGTGATCGTCGGGCGGATCCGCTCGGCGCTCGCCGACCCGAAGCGCGCGGTCGACGACGCGTCGACTCCGCGCCTCTACGCGCTCCTCGTGCGCGGCGACGCCGCGGACGTGGCGTCGCACGTGGCGATGGCGCGCTGGCTGCTCGCCGCCGGCAAGGGCGGCGAGGCGCGCGCGCTCGCGGACGCGCTCACCCGGCTCCACCCGACCTCCCGCGAGGCCTGGGAGCTCGCCGGGGCCGTCGCGGCCGCGCTCGGCGACGCCGCCGGCGCGGAGCGGGCGCGCATCGAGGTGGCGGCGCTCGCGCACCGCGACGCGCCGTTCGCGATCGTCGGCGTGGCGTCGGCCTGAATGCGGCCGGCGCCGCGCCGGCTTCCACGCCGCGGCTCGCCCTCAAGCGCTCCGGGGCGGCAGCTGCCGGTTCTGGCGGATGCGCTCGGGGCGGCCGAGGAGCCACCCCAGCGGGCCGGCGAGCGTCACCGTCCGCGTCGCGACGCGCCACCCCGCAGGCGTGCGTCGCTCGATCCGGGCGCTGTACGGCACGGGGCCGCCCGAGATCCGCTCGCGCAGGCGCGCCTCCGTGCTCAGGAGATCGTGAACGCAGGCGAGCGCCGACGACGCGGCGAAGCTCGGGTCGGTGCCCGCGACGAAGTGGAGGTGCGCGAGCGATCCCGCATACACCTGGATCTCGTCGGGCGTGACGAGGACTCGCACCTCGAACCCCTCCTCGTTCGCCTTCGGAAGCCATACGGAGCCGAAGCCTTCGGGCGAGATCTCGCCGTCGTGCCCGACGAGCGGGTGGGCTGCGAGGAGCCAGGTCAGCTTCGATGCGAAGGTCGGCCCCAGCCTGCCGGCGCACTCGCCCCCGCCGGCGGCGCCGCCGCTCGCGGGAGCTCGCTCGCGCAGCGCCGGCCTCGCTCGCCCACGCCCTTCGAGGCGCTCGACCAGGAGCCAGGCCGCCGGAATCAGCACGAACGCGGGGGTGGCCCGCAGCCAGTCCGCGAACCCGCCAGCGCTCGGGGAGACCACCGCGAACAGCACGGCCGCGAGCGCCCCGGACCCGCAGGCGGCCCAGGGAAACCGCCCGGGCGCGAGGAGCGCCAGCGCGGCGAGGACGAGCGCTGCCTCGACGGCCGCGAACCCGATGAACTCCGGGTTCACCCCGGGCTTCGCATCCGTCGCGAGCGGCATGCACACCGCGATGAGGAGCAAGAAGGGCCCGAGCGCCAGCGCGAACAGCCGGACGCCGCTGATCGACGTGAAGCCCATGCCATCTCGCAGGATACCGCCGGAGGGACGTCCACCGGCGCCGACGTTCGTACGCGTCGCGGCGAAGGCGTTCCCGCCCCTGCGGCGGCACGTCGCGGACGAGTCCTCTTTCGGACTAGAGTAGCGCCATGGCCTACCTCGTCCGCTTCGCCTCCACGAACCAGGACCTCGACGCCGGGTACGCGCTCCGCCGCGAGGTGTTCGAGGTCGAGCAGAACATCCCGCGGCCCCTCGATCGCGATCCGTTCGACTACAGCGCCGACCACGTCGTCGCGCTCGACGACGCCGGCCGGTGCGTGGGCACCGGGCGCGTCGTGCGGCTCGACGCCCGGACCTGCCAGATCGGCCGCGTGGCCGTCGCGCCGGACCACCGCAGGAAGGGCGTGGCGAGCCTCGTCGTGGAGGCGCTCGAGCGGATGGCGGCCCTGCGCGGGCTCTCCGAGGTGGTGATCCACGCCCAGATGCCGTCCGAGCCGTTCTTCGAGGCCCGCGGGTTCGTGCGCGAGGGCGATCCGTTCCTCGACCAGGGGGTCGAGCACGTCGTGATGCGCAAGAAGCTGATGCCGTCCGTGGGGTAGCCGGATGCCGGATTCCGGCTAGCTCCCGATGACCCCCGTCATCGGCGAGGACGCCGACGCGTGCAGCCTCATCGGGATCCGGCCGGCGAGGTAGGCCTTCCTCCCCGCCTCGATCGCGCCCCGCATCGCCTCCGCCATGAGCACCGGCTCCTTCGCCTCCGCGATGGCGGTGTTCATGAGGACCGCCACCGCGCCGAGCTCCATCGCGACGGCGGCGTCGCTCGCGGTGCCGACGCCCGCGTCCACGAGGACCGGGATCTTCACCGTCTCCATGATGATGCGGAGGTTGTACGGGTTCCGGATGCCGAGCCCCGAGCCGATCGGCGCGCCGAGCGGCATCACCGCGGCGCAGCCCGCGTCCTCGAGCTTCTTCGCCGTGACCGGGTCGTCGTTCGTGTAGGGCAGGACCGTGAAGCCCTCCTTCACGAGGACCTTCGCGGCCTGGACGAGCCCCTCGACGTCCGGGAAGAGCGTGCGGCGATCGCCGATCACCTCGAGCTTCACGAGGTCGCCCATGTCGAGCTCGCGGCCGAGGCGCGCCGTCCGCACCGCGTCGTCCGCCGTGAAGCATGCCGCGGTGTTCGGCAGGAGCGTCATGCCCTTCGGGATCCACTCGAGGAGCGACTCGGACCCCTTCTTCGAGAGGTCGAGCCTGCGCACCGCGACCGTCACGACCTCGGCGCCCGAGGCGACGAGCGCCCGCTGCATGGTGGGGAAGTCGGGGTACTTGCCGGTCCCGACGAGG
>DASSQM010000063.1:0-3011 GCA_035702465.1 Anaeromyxobacter sp.
GCGGGCAACTTCTCGGTCGCGGACGTCTTCGACGGGAACGCGTACGCGCACGACCCGCGCACGCAGTTCCTCAACTGGTCGCTCATGGCGTACGGCGCGTCGGACTACGCCGCCGACGTGCGCGGGTACACCTGGGGCGTCGCGCTCGAGCTGTACCTCGACGAGTGGGCGTTCCGCGTCGGCCGCTTCGCGCAGCCGAAGGTGTCGAACGGGCTCGACCTCGACCCCGACCTCCTCGCGCACCACGGCGACAGCCTGGAGATCGAGCACGCCCACGAGCTGCTCGGCCGGCGCGGCAAGGTCCGCGTCGCCGGCTTCCGGAACTTCGCGCGGATGGGGAGCTTCTCCGACGCGCTCGCCCGGGCCGCGGCGGTGGGCGGCGCGCCGGACGTCGCGGACGTGCGCCGCGATCGGGCGAAGTACGGCTTCGGCGCGGGGCTCGAGCAGGAGCTCGCGGGCGACGTGGGCGTCTTCGCCCGGTACAGCTGGAACGACGGGCGGACGGAGACGTATGCGTTCACCGAGATCGAGCGCTCGATCATGGGCGGCGTGAGCGTGAAGGGGACCCGCTGGCGGCGCGAGCGCGACACGGTGGGCGTCGCGCTCGTCCAGAACGCCCTGTCGTCGGCGCACCGGCGCTACGTGGAGGCGGGCGGCGCCGGCCTGTTCGTGGGCGACGGCGCGCTGCGCTACCGGCCCGAGCGGATCCTCGAGGCCTACTACAGCTTCCAGGCGTCGCCCGGGCTCTGGTTCAGCCTCGACGCGCAGCGCATCGAGAACCCCGCGTACAACGCCGACCGCGGCCCGGTGAGCATCCTCGGCTGCCGCTTCCACGTCGAGTACTGAGACAGCGGCGCGTCCCTGACGTGACGACGTGGCGCCGCGCGCCCGCGATGGGTGTCAAAGCCTTGCAAGGACGGCCATCGAGGGCGAACGACGCCCCGGGCATCGCGGTGGCCGAGCGTGGAGCGCGGCTCACCCATGAACGATTCCCAGGCGACCTCCCGGAGCACGCAGACGCCAGGCACCCCCGACGGCGACGAGCTCGCGGCGCTCCGCGGGGCGCCGGTGCTGCTCCTCCACGGCTTCCTGTCCACGCCGCGCGCCCTCCGTCCCCTGGCACGTCGGCTCGAGCGCGACGGCTTCCGGGTGTTCTCCGTCGGCCTCGGCGGGTTCGCGGGCCGCTTCAACACGCGCCGGCGCATCGACGAGCTGGCGAGGGCCGTGCGCGACGAGGTCGAGCGGATCTACCAGCAGAACCCGGGGATGGGGCGGCTCTTCGTCATCGGCCACTCTCAGGGCGGGCTCATCGCGTCGTGGTGGGTGAAGCGGCTCGGCGGCCACCGCCGCGTGCGCACGCTCGTGACGCTCGGCACGCCGCACCGCGGTACGCGCATGGCCTGGGCGGGGATCCTCCTCGCGTGGCTCATGCCCTCGATCGTGCAGATGCTGCCGGGGAGCCGCTTCATGCGCCGCCTGCGGGACACCGCCTGGCCGGCGCGCGTCGGGCTCGTCTCGATCTGGTCGCGGCGCGATCGCGTCGCCCCGTGGCCGAGCGCGATCCTCGAGGCGCGCGGCGCGAACGTGCGGAACGTGGAGGTCGACGCCGGCCACGGCGACTACCTCCTCAAGAAGCGCATCTACGGCGCGATCGTGCGGGAGCTGCGCCGCACGGAGGCGCCCCGCCTACGGCCCGCGGCGGTTCCGGTCGCCGCGTAGCACCCCCGCGCGAGCGCGCGATAGAGAACCCGACCCGGCGCGTAGAAGGGATGCGGGCAGGAGCCCGCCTCACCCTGGAGGAATCGATGCTCTCACGCGCCATCCACCCGTTCCGCCGCGCGCTGTTCGCGGCCGCCCTCCTCGCGGCCGCCTGCGCCGGCAACCAGAAGCGGAACCCCAGCACGGACGTCCACGACGCCGCCGTCGCGACCGCGCCGGCGCCGACCCGCGCCGAACCCGCTCCCCAGTGCCGCGCCGACGCCGACTGCGGCCCGGGGCAGGCCTGCTCGTCCGGCCAGTGCATCGCCGCGTCCCGCTGCGATCTCCTGCGCGTCTCGTTCGCCTTCGACTCGGCGCAGCTCGACGAGCGCGCCATGCAGTCGCTCCGCGACGACGCGCAGTGCCTGAAGCAGCGCCGCGCCGCCGCGCTCCTCGTCGAGGGCCACTGCGACGAGCGCGGGACCACGGCGTACAACATCGCGCTCGGCGCCCGCCGCGCCGAGGCGGTGAAGCGCTACCTCGCCGATCTCGGCATCGGCGCCCGCATCGAGACCGTCTCGTTCGGGAAGGAGCTCCCGGCCGTGCAGGGGACGGGCGAGGCGGCGTGGGCGAAGAACCGGCGCGCGGAGCTCAAGGCACAGGGCGACACCCGCTCCGACGGGAAGCCCGTGTCGCTCTGATCGACGCAGGGCGGCGGCGTCGTCCAGGGGCGTCGTCGCGCTTGGGCTCGGGGCGGCGTGGTGGTCACGCCGCCTCGAGCTCTCGGGCCACGCGCCGCGCCGCGGAGCGCGCGTGGCCGACCTGCGCGTTCGCCGCCGCGTAGGTCCTGCCCTGGCGGAGCGCGGCCTCCGCGATGCGCTCGCCCTCGAGGTCGATGGCGACGAGCGCGGCGGCGTGCGCGCTGCTCAGCCGGCCGAGGATCGCCGCGAGATCGAGGCTCGCCTCCGCGCGGCGGTGGTCGGCGTCGCCCGCGCCGTCGGCGTCCGCGCGGAGCGCGTCGCGGGCGCGCGCCCGGGCGGCGCCGCGCCGGAGCTGATCGCGGGCGCAGTTCCGGGCGATGACGCGGACGAGCGCCTCGGGCGTGCCGCGCGACGGATCGAACCGCGCGAGGCCCGACGCCAGGTAGTGGACCATGGTGTCCTGCGCGCGATCCTCGACGTCGGGGTGGCCGTGCGGCAGCCGGAGCACGGCCGCGGCGGAGGTGCGCGCGGTGGCGAGGAGGCCGCGCCACCGGATGGCGTTCGCGTGGAGGTGGGGCTCGGGGTGCATGTGTGGGCTCTCCGCGAGGGCGA
>DASSQM010000064.1:0-4368 GCA_035702465.1 Anaeromyxobacter sp.
GTGCTGCTGGGCGCCCTGCTCATGCATCTTCCCGCCGGGGGGCGCGGGGCGCTGCGCCCGTCCGTCGAAGACGCGGCGCTGCGCGCCGCTGGGCCCCTGCTCGCTCCGGGGCAGCCTCATCCGGCTGCCCCTGCGCTCGCCTGCATCCTGTGCGCGCAGCCCCTCCGCGACGCCGTGGAAGAACCGCTCGGACGCCTTGCGCAGCTCCGCCGTCGCCTGCTTCATCATCGACGCGAGGTCGGGGCGATCCGCCACGGCGCGCTGCGCGTCGCGCCCGAGCTCGTCGAGCCGGTACGACGAAACTTGGAGTCCGAAGTACTCCGTCGCGACGTCCTCGATGGCGTGCGCCTCGTCGAAGATGACGACGTCCGGCGGCGGCAGGATCTCGACGCCGGCGCGCGAGGTCCGCATGGCGAGGTCGGCGAAGAAGAGGTGGTGGTTCACGAGGAGGACGTCCGCCTCCGCCGCGAGCGCCCGCGCGCGCGTCACGAAGCACTCCTCGTAGAGGTGGCAGTCCCGCCCGGTGCAGCTCTCGCTCGTGGCCGAGAGGTCCTTCCAGGTCTGGTAGTGGTCGGGGAGGTCGATCTCGCTGCGGTCGCCGGTCGGCGTCTCGCGCGCCCACGCCTGGATGCGGGGCCAGAGGTGCGCCTCCTCGCGGGCCGCGAACGTCGGGGCGCGCTCGAACTCCTCGCCGCGGGCGAGGCAGTAGTAGTTGGAGCGGCCCTTGAGGTACGCCGCCGTGAACGGCAGCCCGCACGCGTCGCGCAGGAGCGGGATGTCCTTGCCCCAGAGCTGCTCCTGGAGCGTCTTCGTCGCCGTGGAGACGATGACGCGACGGCCGGAGAGCACCGCCGGCACGAGGTACGCGAGCGTCTTGCCCGTGCCCGTCCCCGCCTCGGCGACCAGGTAGCTGCGGGACCGCAGCGCGGCCTCCACATCGCGCGCCATGGCGAGCTGGTCTTCGCGCAGCTCGTACCCGGGCAGCGCGCGCGCGAGGCGGCCGCCCCGCCCGAGCACGTCGTCGATCCCGGCCGGCGCCTCGCGAGGGATCAGGGTGGCGCTCCGAGGCTGCCGAGGCTGTGGAACGCCCACCAGGCGGTGGCGCCGAGCACGGCCGCGAACACCACGGCCGCCGCGCGCGCGAACGCGCTCCGGCGCCGTTCCGGCGGCGGCGTGCGGGGGAGCGCCACGAGCCCCCGAACCATGGCGCGCTTCACCACCTCGTCGCGGAACCGGGCGGCGACCGGATCCTCCGGGCGCGCGGCGAGCGCCTCGCGGTAGCGGCGGCCGGCGATCGCGAGCCCCTCCAGATCCGGGAAGCGATCCAGGTAGGCCCGGTGGCGGGCCTCGTCGTCCCAGGCGAGGAGGACCTCGGCCCAGGCGGCCTCCTCGGGCGGGACGTTCGCGGAAGGGTCGGACGGGGACGGCGACGACATGGGGACCTCGGGGCGCTTCGAGTCTAGCCTGTGCCGCGCCGGGCTAGAAGGAGACCGGCACGGGCACGAAGGTAGCCACGAAGAGCGCGAGCGACGTCCACGCCACGGCGCGCCGCGCGCCGTCGAGGGGCTCCTCCTCGAGCGCCGGGGGATGCCCGAGCCCGACCACGAACCGCGAGAGGAACCACCAGATGAGCCAGTTCCAGGAGAGGAACACGCCCGCGAGCAGGAGCCCGGCGGAGACGAGCCGCGCGACCACGAGCGCGCCGCGCCGCCCGAACAGCGCGTAGAGGACGTGCCCGCCGTCGAGCTGCCCGAGGGGCACGAGGTTCAGCGCCGTCACGAGGAGCCCGATCCAGGCGGCGAAGGCGACGGGGTGCAGGACCACGTCGGAGCCGGGCTTCAGCTCTCCGACGACGAGCCAGCGCGCCGCCCAGGTGAGGAGGCTGTCGCCGAAGAACTGGACCGTCGGCGAGTCGGAGAGGATCGGGCGCCCCTCCAGGAGCGCCTGGATCGCCGCCCAGGGGGAGGAGAGCGCCGTCCCCACCGGCACGACCGGGAGCTCTCGCACCTCGGACAGCGCGAGCCCCACGAAGAGCAGGGGCACCGCCACCGCGAGCCCGGCGAGCGGCCCGGCCGCGCCGATGTCGAGCACCGCGCGGCGCGACGGGATGGCGGAGCGCATGCGGATGACCGCGCCGAGCGTGCCCGCGCCGAAGGGGACCGGGATGAAGTACGGCAGCGTCGTCTTCACGCCGTAGCGGCGCGCGAAGACGTAGTGACCCATCTCGTGTGTGAACAGGATGGCGACGAGCGACCCGGCGAACGGGAGCCCCCCGCGGATCACGTTCGCGAGCGACGGCGAGTCCGCCAGCGGCGAGAGCGTGAACCCCGCCCACAGCGTCGTCACGACCGTCGCGAGGAAGAGCGCCACGTTCGCCGCGGGGAAGCGGCCCCGCGGGCGAGGTGGCTCGAGGACGTCGTCCATCCGGGATCGAACGTAATGGCCGGAGGGGCTCCCGGCACACCCAACGCGCTAGAACCCGCCCGCGCCCGGGCCGGCGAGCTCCTCGCGCGTCAGCTCGCGCACCCCGTTCTGGTCGACGGTGAGGAAGAAGAGCTCCTTCACCGGCGTCCGGTCGGGGCCCATGGCGATCTCGCCGGTCGCGCCGTGGAACGCCTTCACATGGGCGAGCGCGTCGCGGAACGCCTCGCGCGTCGCGGGCCTCGCGTCCATCACCTGCCGCGCCATGCGCGCGGCGTCGTGCGCCGACGCCTCGAGGATGGTGGGCGCCTGCGCCGGGTACTTCTTCGCCCACGCCTCGACGAAGCTCTTCGTGCCGGGCCTCGACGACCCCGCGAAGAAACCGTCCACGAAGATGGCGCAGCGCACGTGGCGGCCCGGGCCGCCCGGCGACACGTCGAACAGGGACGGGTCGTCCCAGCCGTTGCCGCCGAGGAGCTGCACGGGCTGGAGGTTCGGCCGGCCGGTGGTCTTCTTGATCTTCTCGACCTCCTCCGGCATGCAGGTCTGGGTGACGACGTCCTCCACGGCGAGCGAGGGCGCGATGAGCCGGACGTTCTTCGCGAAGTCGGGGATGAAGATCGCGTCGAAGTCGGTGACGGGCTCGAGCCGCTCGCGCGCCTTCTCGAGCGCCTTGCGGCGGCGGAACGGGTCCTTCTCCTTGTCCGCGATGTCCCTCTGCTGCTCCGCCCAGTCGGAGCGCTCGTCGAGGTAGAGCTTCCCGACGAGGTCCTTCACGAGCGGCGTGAAGGTGGTGCGGTCCGAGGCGTAGGTCTCGGCGCCGCGGATCTCGCCGCCGCGCGCCTCGACCTGATCCCAGAACGCGTTCGCGAGCTCCACGCCGTACGGGACCTGGGGATAGATGATGGCGAACCGCTTCATGCCGCGCCGGCCCATGGCGAGCTCGACGAGCGCCTTCGCCTGCGCCGTCGCCGTCAGCATGTTCTGGAACACGTGCGGGCCGGCCTCGGTGAGCCCCTCCTGCTTCGAGAGCGAGACGAACGGGAGCTGGAGCTCCTCCGCCGTCGCGGCGGCGCGCTCGGCCTCCGCGTTCGTCACGCCGCCCACCACGGCGATGGCGCCCTCCTCGAGCGCGAGCGCCTCGAGCGCCGCCGAGGCGCCGTCGGGCTCGCCGCGCGTGTCGCGCACCGCGATGCGGATGGTGGAGCCCTCGAGCGCGACGCCGATCCCCTGCAGGATCGCGTCGCCCCAGCGCTTGTACGTCCCGGAGAGCGGGACGGCGACGCCGAGCACGTTCGGCTTCACGAACGTCAGCTTCGCGATCCGGTCCAGGATGGCCTTCGCGTCCGCCGCGTACGGCCCGTCCGGCCAGCGCATGAACACCTCGCGCGCGAGCTCGCCCGCGCGCGGGTAGTCGCGCAGGTGGAGCTGGATCCGCGCGAGCTTCATGGTGAGCGGCTCCTGCACCGGCGCGTCCTTCGGCAGCTCCTCGCGCAGCCGCGCCACGTCGAGGAACGGGAGCTTGTCGACCGCGTCCGCGGCGCGGCGGAGCACGTCGGCGCGCGCGGCGGGCGGCGAGATGCGCGCGAGCTCCGAGAGCCAGCGGACCGCGTCGGCGTCCTGCCCCGTCGCGAGCGCGGCGTCCGCGGCGCGGGCCGCGGCCTCGCCGCGGAGCTGGGCGGGCAGCTTGTCGTAGAGCGGGCCGAAGGTGGCGAGCGCGTCGCGCGGGCGGCCCATGTCGAGCTGCACGAGCGCGAGCAGGTACTTCGCCTCGACCGCGCGGGGGTAGAGCGGGTCGTCCGTGAGCAGCGTGCCGAGGTCCTGGGCCGCCTTGTCGGGCCGCCTCGCCTCGCGCCACGCGATCGCCGCCTCGTGGAGCGCGGCGGCGGCGGTGTCGACGCCGCGGTAGCGGGCGGCGAGCGCCTCGAGCCGGGCGGCGCGCTGCTC
>DASSQM010000065.1:0-2418 GCA_035702465.1 Anaeromyxobacter sp.
GGACGTCCTCGTCGACGTCGAGCCGGAGTGATTCCGCTTGTCACTCGAGGTGACGCTCGAGATGGGGGGTGCGGGGGGAGAGTTCTCCCCCCGCTAGAGGCGCCGCAAGGCGCCGGACATCGCGCTCACAGCGGCCGCAGTGGCGCTGGGGATCACGGAAACGAGGTGCCGCTGTGAGCTGGCAGGATCGGGGCGCGGCGCCGTTCGGACAGGGCATCTGGGACGAGATCGATCGCGTCGCGCGCGCGGCGGCCGAGGAGGTCCGGGCGGGCCGCACGCTGCTCGAGGTGGTGGGGCCGCTCGGCTTCGGCGCCCGCGCGGGCGTCGCGGAGGACGAGGCGGTCGGCGAGGACGCGGGCGACGCCGTCCACGTGCACGTCCCGGAGGTGCGGGCGATGCCCGTGCTGCACCGGACGTTCTCGCTCGGCGCGCGCAACGTGGTCGCGCGCGAGGCCTCCCGCGAGCCGCTCGTGCTCGCCGACGCCGCGGAGGCCGCGCGCCAGATCGGCCGCGCCGAGGACAGGCTGCTCTTCTCCGGCAACGCGGCGGCGGGCGTCGCCGGGGTGCTCCGCCACGCGGGCGCGATCGAGCTGCAGGCGGGCGACTGGCTCGATCCGTCGCGCGCCGCGGACGAGCTGCTCTCGGCGCTCGCGCGCCTCGACGCGGCGGGGCGGCACGGCCCCTTCGCGGCGGCGGTGTCGCCGGCGCGCTTCTACCAGCTCTTGCGCCCCCACGCCGGCTCGGCGCTGACGCCGTACCAGCAGCTCCTCCCCGCGTTCGCGGGCGGCATCGTGAAGGCGCCGGCCATCGAGGACGGCGCGGTCGTGGTGGTGCGCTCCGCGGCCGGGCCGCGCGCGGTCGTCGGCCAGGACCTCGCCGCCGCGTACGACGGGCACGACGGGATCTTCCACCGCATCTCGCTCGTCGAGTCCGTCACGCTCCTGCCCGGGGTGCCCGGGTCGGTCGCCGTCTTGCGGGGGGCGCGGGCGTAGTCGCGACCTTCGACTTCGGCCTCGACCCGCCACCGCAGCACGCCCCGCGCGGCGGCGCTATCCTCGGCCCATGTCCTTCTTCCAGGATCCCCCGAGGCTCGGGAACACGTTCGCGTCGGACCCCCTGCTGCGCGAGTACCTGGACCGCACGCTCCCCCCGCCCGTCGCGCGCGAGCTCGAGCCCGAGCTCACCCACCTCGGCGAGCTCGCCGGGGGCGCGCTCTTCGAGCTGCAGGCGGCGGATCGCCCGAACGAGCCGCGCCTCGTGCAATGGGACGCGTGGGGCCGCCGCGTGGACCGCATCGAGGTGACGCCGCTCTGGCGCGAGGCCGCCCGGCTGTCCGCGCAGCACGGCCTCGTGGCCGCCGCGTACGAGCGGCGGCACGGCCCCCACGCGCGCGTGCACCAGCACGCGATGGTGTACCTCCTCGAGCCGTCGATGGACGTCTACGCGTGCCCGCTCGCCATGACCGACGGCGCGGCGCGCACGCTGCTCGAGCTCGGCAACGCGGCGCTCGCCGAGCGCGCCGTCCCGCGCCTCACCTCGCGCGATCCCGCGCGCGTCTGGACGAGCGGCCAGTGGATGACCGAGCGCATCGGCGGCTCCGACGTCTCCGCCACGGAGACCGTCGCCCGCCGCGACGGCGACGGCTGGCGGCTCTTCGGCACGAAGTGGTTCACGTCCGCGACCACCGCCGAGATGGCGCTCGGGCTGGCGCGCCCCGAGGGGAACCCGCCCGGCTCGAAGGGGACCGCGCTCTTCTACGTCGAGACGCGGAACGAGGACGGGTCGTGGAACGGCATCCTCGTGAACCGGCTCAAGGACAAGCTCGGCACGCGCAAGCTCCCCACCGCCGAGCTCACGCTCGACGGCGCGCGGGCGACGCCGGTGGCCGGCCTCTCGGGCGGCGTCCGGAACATCACCACCATGCTGAACGTCACGCGCACCTGGAACTCGGTCGCCGCGATCGCCGGCATGCAGCGCGCGCTCGACCTCGCGCGCGACTACGCGCGGCGCCGCGCCGCGTTCGGCGCGCGGCTCGCCGAGAAGCCCCTGCACCAGGACACGCTCGCGGGGATCGAGGCGGAGCGCGAGGGCGCGTTCCTCCTGGCGTTCCGCGTCGTCGCGCTCACCGGCCGCGCGGAGGCGGGCGAGGCGACCGCCGAGGAGCGGGTGCTCCTCCGCTCCATCACGCCCCTCGCGAAGCTCACGACCGGCAAGCAGGCAGTGGCCGTCGCCTCCGAGGCGCTCGAGTGCTTCGGCGGGGCGGGGTACGTCGAGGACACCGGGCTGCCGCGGCTCCTGCGCGACGCGCAGGTGCTCCCGATCTGGGAGGGGACCACCAACGTGCTGGCGCTGGATCTCCTGCGCGCCCTCGCCACGGAGGGGGCGCTGCAGGCGCTCACCGCCGAGATCCGGCGGGCG
>DASSQM010000066.1:0-2507 GCA_035702465.1 Anaeromyxobacter sp.
GGGCAGAAGCTGCTCGAGACGCTCGACGCGAGCGCGCGGGACATCCGCCAGCGCGCGAACGACGCGCGCGGCCGCGCCACCTCCGCGGAGGCGGTTGCGCGCGCGTGGGTGCTCGGCGCGTTCGCGGTGGCGGTCACGTCGCTGCTGCTCGCCGGCGTCATCATCATCCGCGGCGTGAAGCGCGCCCTCGCCGAGGCGGTGGCGGCGGCGTCGCGGATCGCGCGCGGCGACCTGCGCGACACCGTCCACGTCACGAGCCACGACGAGATCGGCGAGCTCCAGGCCGCGATGCGCGACATGGCCGAGCGCCTCGCGAGCGTCATCGCCGAGGTGCGGGTGGGCGCGGAGTCGCTCGGGTCCGCGTCGGCGCAGGTGTCCTCGACCGCGCAGCAGGTCGCCCGCGGCACGTCGGAGCAGGCGGCGAGCGTGGAGGAGACGACGTCCTCGCTCGAGGAGATGAGCGCCTCGATCAAGCAGAACGCCGAGAACTCGCACCAGAGCGAGGCGATGGCGAAGCAGGGCGCGCAGAGCGCCGAGGAGAGCGGCCAGTCGGTCGCCGCGACGGTCGACGCGATGAAGTCCATCGCCGCGAAGATCTCCATCATCGAGGAGATCGCGTACCAGACGAACCTGCTCGCGCTGAACGCCGCCATCGAGGCCGCGCGCGCGGGCGAGAACGGCAAGGGCTTCGCCGTCGTCGCCGCCGAGGTGCGCAAGCTCGCCGAGCGCAGCCAGAAGGCCGCCAAGGAGATCGGCGAGCTCGCCGAGAAGTCCGTGGTCGTCGCGGACCGGAGCGGAAAGCTCCTCGTCGAGCTCGTGCTCGGCATCCGCAAGACGGCGGACCTCGTCCAGGAGGTCTCCGCGGCGTCGCAGGAGCAGTCGAGCGGCGTCCTCCAGGTCTCGAAGGCCATGGCGGTCGTGGATCAGGTCACGCAGCAGAACGCCTCGGCCGCCGAGGAGCTCTCGTCCACCGCGGAGGAGGTCGCGGCGCAGTCCGCCGCGCTCCAGCAGCTCGTCGGGTACTTCCAGGTCCCCGTCACGGGCGCGCCCATCCTCCCGCTCGAGCGCGCCGCGCTCGAGCCCGCGCCGCGCCTCGCCGAGGCGGGCCGTCCGAACGGCAGGGCCCACCCCCCGGCCGCGCATCCCCCCGAGCTCGCCGGGACGCAGGTCCACGTCGACGGGGCCCCGCCGAACGGAGCGAGCCACTCCCGCGGCGCCTCCGCGTTTCGCAGGTTCTGAAACCCGCTTCCGAGGAGCATCCTCATGAAGAAGATCGCGCTCGCAGCCGCCGTCCTCCTCCTCCCCGCGCTCACGCTGGCGGACGACTACGCCACCACGAAGGACGCGGAGCTGATGGTCCACAGGGCCGTCCAGTTCCTCCGCAAGGAGGGCCGCGAGAAGGCGCTCGCGGCGTTCAGCGACCCGCAGGGCAAGTTCACCTACCGTGACCTCTACATCATGGTCTACGACGTCAACGGCAAGTGCGTCGCCCACGGGCAGAAGAAGGAGCGCATCGGCAAGAACCTCCTCGACGACAAGGACGCGGGCGGCAAGGCCTTCGTGCGCGAGCGCATCGAGATCGCGAAGAAGCACGGGAAGGGGTGGCAGGACTACAAGTTCCAGAACCCCGTCACCGGCAAGGTCGAGCTGAAGACCTCGTACTTCGAGCGCGAGGGCGATCTCATCGTCGGCTGCGGCGCCTACAAGAAGTAGCGCGGGGCGAGGGAGCCATGGCCGAACGCGCCGAAGCACCGAAGGGTCCCGCGGCGCCGCCCCAGGGCGACCCGGCCCCCGCCGCGGGGAGGCGGAAGATCCTCGCGGTCGACGACTCCGAGACCGTCCTCCTCGTGGAGCGGAGCCTGCTCTCGCGGAGCTACCTGGTGGTCACCGCGAAGAACGGCGAGGAGGGCGTCGCCAAGGCGATCGCGGAGAGGCCCGATCTCATCCTCATGGACGTGATGATGCCGCGCATGAACGGGTTCGACGCGGTCCGGCGGCTGCGCTCCGAGCCCGCCACGCGGAACATCCCCGTCATCATGGTGACGACCCGCAGCGAGGCGCAGAACGTCCAGACCGGGTACGAGAGCGGCTGCACCGACTACGTGACGAAGCCCTTCGACGGGCCAGGGCTGCTCGCCAAGGTGAAGAGCCGCCTTCCGCCTCCGAGGGACGCGTGACCGAGACCGACGGCCTCGCGACCGCCGAGAGGGTCCTCTCGTCCGCCCAGCAGCACGGGCAGGGCCTCCGGGCGGTGAACGAGAAGCTCGCGGACCTCGTCTCCGCGCTCCGCGACCAGAAGGAGCGCCTGGCGAGGTACGCGCAGGCGGGCGGGACGCCGCCGCCGCTCGCGCCGGACGCGCCGCGCGACGGGATCGCCCCGTCCGAGGTGGGGGAGCGGCCGGCTCCTGCGGAGATGTCGTTCGCCCGCGCCGCGCTCGAACAAGGGCGCCGCGAGCACGACACCATCCGGGAGCGCCTCGCCGAGATCCAGAAGGACAACGAGCGCC
>DASSQM010000067.1:0-2601 GCA_035702465.1 Anaeromyxobacter sp.
TGCTCGCGGCGGGCGTCGCCGCCCTCGTCGCGCCGCGCCCTTCGCCGCACCGCGCTGCGTGGGACGGCGCGAAGGGCCCCCCGACCCAGGATCGCGCGGTCCGGCTGCGGTACGCCGTCGTGGGGCCCGCCGCGGGTGGCGCTCCCGCGGTCGAGAAGGGCCGGGCCGGGGAGCCCGTACCGGCCGCGGCGAGCCTCCAGTTCGAGATCGACGCGGCGCGCCCGGTGCGCGCCGCGCTCGTGCGCGTCGGCGCCGACGGCGCGGCCGAGGCGTTCTGGAGCGACGGCGTCGGCCCGGGTCCGTCGGCCGTCACCATCGGCGGCCGCCCGGCCGCGTACCCGCTCCGGGGCCTCGCCGGGCCGCAGCGGTTCGTCCTCGTCGCGAGCGACGGCGCGGTCGATGCCGAGCGCGCCATGCGCGTGGCGGAGGCGCTCGCGCGCCCCTCGCGGGGCGGCGCCGATCCGGAGTGGCCCGCGGGGCTCTCCCTCGACATGGTGGAGGTGGAGGTGAGATGACCGCGGTCCGGTCCGCTCGGCCGCCGCGCGTCGCCGATCCCGTTCATGAGGACGTGGCCACACGCCCCCCTCGCGTGCGCCCTCGCCGGCGTGGCCGTGCTGTCCTGCGCCGCGCCTTCACGATGGGAGAAGGGCGGGCTCGTGCCGCTCGACGTGCCGCGGGAGCGCACCGCCGCCGCCCTCGCCCCCCGCCGCATCGCGCTCCTCGTCGGCATCCGTGCGTTCGACGATCCGGCGTGGCGGCCGCTCCGGTACCCGGGCGCAGACGCCGCCGCGCTCGCCGAGGTCCTGCGCGATCCGGAGCGGGGCGCGTTCGACCACGTCGAGGTGCTCGCGGACGGCCCCACGCGCGAGGAGGTCCGCGCGGCGCTGCGCCGGATCGCGGAGAGGTCGCGGGACGAGCGGGACACGGTGCTCGTCTACTTCTCGACGCACGGGACGCTCGCGCGCGACGGCGCCGGCGCCCTCCGGCGCTTCCTCGTCGCGCGCGACACGCGCGTCGGCGACGTGCCGGGCACGGCCCTCTCGCTCGAGGAGATCCGGGAGGACTTCGATCGCCTCCGCTCGCGCCGCAAGGTGCTCGTGCTCGCCACCTGCCACTCCGGCGCGGGCAAGTCCCTCCTCCCGGAAGACATGCAGGGCGAGCTCGCGGGCATCAAGGCCGGCTTCCTCGTGCGCCCCATCGACGAGGTCTCGCGGGCGAGCGTCGTGCTCGCCGCGAGCGACTGGGGCGAGACGGCGCGCGAGGACGAGCGGCTCGGGAACGACATCTACACGCACTTCCTCGTCGAGGCGCTCCGCATCGGCGTGGACCGCAACGGCGACGGCGCGGTGAGCGTCTGGGAGGCGCACGACTACGCGCGCCGCATGACGTACGAGTGGACGGGGGGCCTGCAGCGGCCGAGCGCCGAGACCACCGAGGTGGGCGCCGACGCCATCATCCTCGCCGGGAAGGTGAGCCGCCGCGGGCGGCCCGAGCTGTTCAGCTACGCGACCCGCCTCGACGGCTTCACGGTGCGCGTCGACGGCAAGCCCGTGGCGGAGCTCCCCGGCGGCGCCGCGGTCGCCGCAGGGCGGCACCGCGTCCAGCTCGCGAAGGGCGGCGGCCCGGACGCGTGGGAAGGCTGGATCCGCGTGCGGGAAGGCGAGCGCGTCGACGTGGCTCGGCTCCTCGCGAGCGCGCCGCCGCCCAGCCTCGAGGTCGCCGGGCGCGCCGGGGGGCTCTCGTTCCTCGACGCGCGGAGCCGGCACGCGTTGCTCCGGCCCGTGCCCGTGGTGGGGGCGGCGTTCACGTACGCGGACTGGCCGCGCCACGGGATGTCGCTCCTCGTCGACGCCGCGACGGGCGCGGGCGCGTCCCGGACGCAGGAGGGCCCTCGCTCGGCCGCGTTCCGGTACAGCGCGTTCACGGCGGGGGCCTCGCTCCCCTGGCGCGTGACGGCCGCCGGCGCCGCGTCGTTGCTCGCCGGCCCGCGCCTGTCCGCGCTGTGGATCGACCGGCGCTTCGCCGGGAGCGCCGCGGCTCCCGGACAGAGCTGGTTCACGCTCTCCCCTGGCGTCCTCGTGGGCGCGGTGCTGCCGGTCGGGAAGCGGGTCACCGTCGGCGCCGAGCTGCACCTCGACTTCACGGTGGTCCGCGTCGACGGCATGAACCGGTCGAGCGGCCTCGGCGAGCTGCTCCTCGGCACCGGGTACCGCTTCTGACGCCGCCAGGCGGTCCGCCGCCGGCCGCGCGCGCATGTGCGCGCCTTCCGCAGCCGCCCGCCTTCGCGCCGCCGCGGAACCGCGGTAGAACCGAGGCCCGGAGGGTACGCGATGAAGCACGCCTCGACGCTCGCGCTCGCGCTGCTCGCCGGGTGCGCCACCGCCGGCGCGCCCGTGCGCGAGCCGCCGCGGGCGCGTGCGGACCTCGTGCAGATCGCGCGTGCCATGACCGCGATCGACGCCGCCGAGCGGAAGGGGCAGCAGGCGATCGCGGGCGAGCGGCAGCGTCGCTCCGCGGCCGCCGAGGCCGATCCGAAGGATCCGGCGGCCCGGTTCCTCGCCGTCTACGCGCAGCCGCACGGCGAGGACCGCTGGGGCGAGT
>DASSQM010000068.1:0-5651 GCA_035702465.1 Anaeromyxobacter sp.
ATGCGCGCGCGGAGCTCGTCGTAGAGCTCGCCGATGCGGAAGCCGGAGGCGACCGCCCATCGATCGTTGCCCATGCGGATGGCCCGCAGGTAATGGCCCTGCGCGGAGAGGAGCATCTCGGACTTGCGCTCGAGCTCCTGCTGGAGCGCCGCGTCGTCGCCCCTCGACGGATCGATCGGCAGCGCGCGGAACCACTCGCGGTAGACCTCGCCGAGGTAGAACTGCGCCTGCGCCGCGAAGCGCTCGTCGAGCCGCTCCTCCTCGCTCGCCGAGGCGTACGTGCCGAGCGCGAGCCGCAGCGTCCGCTCGGCGTCCTCGCTCTTGCCGTCCTCGAGCTCGACGATCCCGCGCTGCGCGAGCGCCCGCACCCGGTCCGCGGCGCCGAGGTCGGTGCGGCGGGCGAGCGCGTCGAGCGTCGCGCGCGCGTCGGCGAGCTCGCGCAGGTGGTACTGGCACTCGGCGACGCGGAAGGACGCCTCGATCGCGTCGGGCCCCGTGTACTTCCGCTCGAGCGTGCGGAAGCGCTCTTGCGCGAGGCGCCACTCCTCCTGCCGCTCGAAGGCGAGCCCGGCATTGAAGAGCGCGGCGGCCTCGTGGCGCGAGGACGGGAAGAGATCCGCGAGCCGCGCGAACGCCGCGGCCGCGCGCGCGAAGTCTCCCGCGCCGTACGCCGCCGTCCCGATGGCGAAGAGCTCCTCGTCGTTCTTCCCCTCGAGCTCGAGGTCGAGCCGGCTCACCTTCACCTCCTCGGGCGGGAAGGTGACGGCGTTGGGGGCCTGGGTCCCGGTCGGCGGAGCGGTCGCGGGGCGCTGCGCGGTCGCGCAGGCGGCGGCGAGGAGGAGCGCGAGGGGGAGGCGTCGCAAGGTCGAGGGCGAGGTCGAGGTCGGGGTCGAGGTCGAGGTCGAGGTCGGGGTCGCGGTCGGGCTCACCCCGCGATCACCTTGAGATGAACGGTCCGCCTGCGCGGCCCGTCGAACTCGCACAGGAACACCCCCTGCCACGTCCCGAGCACGAGATCGCCGTCCTTCACGAGGAGCGTCGCCGAGCTGCCCACGAGCGACGCCTTCACGTGCGCGGCGCTGTTGCCCTCCGCGTGCCGGTACTCGCCGCGCGACGCCCTGGCGGGGACGGCGTTCTCGAGCGCGAGGAGGAGGTCGCGGCGGACGTCGGGATCCGCGTTCTCCTGGACGGTCACGCCCGCGGTCGTGTGCGGCACGTACACGAGGAGGATCCCGTCCGCGACGCCGGCCTTGCGGAGGGTGCTGCGCACCGCGTCGGTGATCTCGACGAGGTCGTGCGCCGCGCGCGTCGGGACCTCGAGGGAGGGGAGCAGCATGGCCCCATCCTAGAGGCGCTCGGCCAGCCTGGCGAGGCCCGCGAGGTCGTGCACGTCCGTCTCGAGGCGGGGCACCACCGCGCGCGGCGCCTCTGGGTCGGCGAACAGGCGGACGAGCGCCCGCTCCTCCGCGGCCGCGAGCGCCTGGTGCTCGGCGAGCGTGGTCGCGAGGCGCTCCGCGAGCGAGCCGTCCTCGCCGCCGGACCCGGCGAGCGCGGTCGAGAGCGCGTCCGCGCCCGGGAGCGGCCCCGCCGCGGCCGGCCACAGGTCCGGCGTGACGCGGTTCGCGACGAGGCCCGCGATCGGCATCGACTCGGCGTGAAGCCGGTCGTGGAACGCCAGGGTCTCCTCGATGGCGACGGGCGACGGGGAGGTGACGAGGACGAACCCCACCTCCGCGCGGGAGAGGAGCGCGTGCACCGCGGCCGCGCGGTCCTTGAACCCGTCGTACATGCCCTGGAAGCCCTGGAGGAAGTCGCCGAGGTCGCCGAGGACCTCCTGGCCGGTGAAGCGGGCGAGGGTCTTCGCGATGTACCCGCCGCCGATCTGCGCGAGCCGGAGCCCGAGCCTGCCCGCCCCCGCGACGGGCGCGAGGAGCGCGCGCGCGGTCTCGTTGCCGAGGAAGTCGAGGATGCGGTCCGGCGCCTCGAGGAAGTCGAGGGCGTGCGCCGTCGGCGGCGTGTCGAGCACGATGAGGTCGTAGTCGCGGTCGGTGGCGAGCTCGTACAGCTTCTCCATCGCCATGTACTCCTGCGAGCCGGCGAGCGCGGACGACATCTGCTGGTAGAGCCGGTTGCGCAGGATGCGCTCGCGCCGCTGCGGGTCGGGCGCGTGGCGCGTGACGAGGTCGTCCCACGTGCGCTTCACGTCGAGCATCATGGCGAAGAGCGCGCCGCGCGGGCGGAGCCCGGCCTCCGCGAACTTGTGCTCCGGCACGCGCGACTCGACGTTGCCGAGCGTCGAGAGCCCGAGCGCGTTCGCGAGGCGCCGCGCCGGGTCGATGGTGCACACGAGCGCGCGCGCGCCGGCCATGGCGCGGTCGAGCGCGATCGCCGCCGCGACGGTGGTCTTCCCGACGCCGCCCGGCCCGACGCACACGGCGATGCGCCGGGGCCGCAGGCTCTCGCGCACGCCGCCCGTCACGCGCGCCCTCCGGCGGCGGCCGCCGCGTCCGCGGCGATCACCTCGGCGACGCGCTCGACGGCGGCGGGGCCCCACTCGACCACGGGGAGGAGCGGGATCACGGTCGGCGTCACGTCGAGCGCGGCGCGGGCGCGCGCGAGGTACCGCGCGGCCTGCTCCGCGCGGAGCGCCTGGAGGCGCGCCGCCCGCGCGGCGGGCCCGAGCGGCGGCGGACGCGTCGCGAGCGGCTCGAGGCGCGCCACCTCCGCCGCGGTGAACCGGGCGTCGGGCATGGCGTTCACGAAGAGCGCGCCCCGGTGCATGCCGAGCACGCCGCGCACCTGCGCGTCGAGCTCGACCGCCTCGTTCACCGGCATCTCCTCGGGAAGCGTCACGATCGCCACGGACGTTCGCTCCGGGTCGACGAGCATCGCCTCCATCCAGTCCGCGTCGCGGCGGAGCGGGCCGCCGGGGATGGTGTCCACGAGCGCGGAGGGGACGCGCAGGAGCTGCACGGCGTGGCCGGTGGCGGGCGCGTCCACGATCACGAGGTCCCAGCGCGGCTGACCGCGCTCCTCGGCCTTCGCCTCGAACAGGATCTTGCCGAGCATCACGAGCTCGGCGAGCGAGGGGATGACGCGCAGGAAGTAGCGGACGAGCCGGTTCTCGAAGACCGCCTCGTAGATGGTGCGGAACTTGACCACCATGAGGCCGTACTCGCGCATGGCCTCGTGCGGCGTCACGTTCACCGTGAACACGCCCGGCACGGCCTCGCGGATCTCGTGCCCGGCGCGCGGCGCGCCGAGCAGCGGCGCGATCCGCTCCTGCGCGTTCACCTCGCAGACGAGGACCCGCTTCCCCGCCCGTGCGGCCACCAACGCGAGCGCAGCCGCGACGGTCGACTTGCCGACGCCGCCCTTCCCGGTGACGATCACGAGCCGCCGGTCGAGAAGGGGCGGTGTGGCCACGAGGCTTGACAAGCTAACGGGGGGAGGTGGACAAGTCCACCATGCTCTTCGACGAAGTCCTGAAGAACCCGCTCTTCAAGAAGGCGCTGGAGGCGGGCGAGGAGCAGTTCGGGAAGGTGATCGGCAAGGTCCTCGCCTCGGACGGCCTCACGGGCGGGTTCCAGTCGCTGGTCGGGACGGCGCGCGCCGCGCGCGAGACGCTGGAGCGCGGGATGTCACAGGCGCTGCACGCCGCGAACCTGCCCTCCCGCGACGACGTCGCGGCGCTGAAGCGCAGGCTCGAGGAGCTCGAGTCGATGCTCGACGGGCTCTCGGAGAAGGTGGGCCGCGGCCCGGACGGCCGCGGCGAGAAGTAGCGCTCGCCGGGGGGCGCGGTGCGCCGGATCGCCTTCATCAACGAGAAGGGCGGCACCTGCAAGACGACGCTCTGCGTGAACGTCGCGGCGTGGCTCGCCGGACGCGGCAAGCGCGTCCTCGTCGTCGACATGGACACCCAGGGTCACGCCGGCAAGTCGCTCGGCGTCGACGTGCGCCGGCTCGCGCCCACCGTCCACGATCTGCTCCTCGACTACACGGTCCGCTTCGAGGACGTGGCGCGGCCGACGGCGATCGCCGGCCTCGACCTGCTCGCCGCGAACAAGGACCTCGCGGACTTCCCGGTCGCGGTGGCGCCGGCCGCCGATCGCGCCGAGCGGCTGCGGCAGCGGCTCGACGCGCTCGGCGAGGGCCGCTACGACGCGGTGCTCGTGGACGCGCCGCCCTCGCGCTCGCTCGTCACGGACAACGTGCTCCTCGCCGCGCGCGAGCTCGTGGTGCCGGTGGCGCTCACCTACCTCGCGCTCGACGGCTGCGCGGAGATCCTCGAGTCGCTCGAGCGGCTGCGCGCCGAGCGCGGCGGGGCCCCGGCGCTCGCCCTCGTCGTGCCGGCGCTCTACCGCAAGACGCAGCTCGCGGACGAGATCCTGGAGAAGCTGCGGGCGCGGTTCCCCGCCGTGCTGTCGCGCACCGTGCTCGGGTGGTCGGTGAAGGTCGACGAGGCCCAGAGCCACGGCCGCACCATCTTCGAGTGGGCGCCGCGGTCGTCGGGCGCGAAGGCGCTCGCGGACATCGCGGAGGAGATCTGGGCGGCGGGCGCGGGCGCGCGCGCCGAGCCCTCGGGCATCCGGCTCGATGCCTGAGGCCCGCGGTCCTACTTCTTCGCGAGCTCGTCGACCTTCTTCTCGAGCGACTCGATGCGCCGCGCGATCTCGTCGAGCGAGCGACGCACCTCCGACAGGTTCGACATCCCCTCGACGGCGGCGCGCACGCGCTCGTCGACCTTCTTCTGGAGCGCGGCGACGGCCTCCTGCGACGTCTGCACGAGCTCCTTCGCCCTGTCGCTCGTCTGCTGCCCCTGCTTGAGGATGCTCTGGACGCGCTGCTCGGCGGCCGCGCGCACCGCCTCGACCCGGCCGCGCAGCTCGGCCTGCGTCCCCTCCATGAACCGCTGCGCCACTTCGCCGCCGTGGCGGATCATGTCGCGCAGGGTCTCGAGGCTCATCTTCGAGGTCTTCTTCTCCTCCTCGAAGATGATCTGCGCGAGGGTCACGGACGTGAGGTCCTCCTTCGTCCGGTTGTCGATGATCTTCACCTCGGCGCCCGCCTTGATCATCTCGGCGATCTCGTCGAGGGTGACGTACCGGGACTCGACGGTGTCGTAGAGCTTCCGGTTCGTGTAGCGCTTGATGACCTTCGGCTCGCGCTCGGCTGCCGCGGAGGGCTCGCTACCGGGGGTGCGCTCTTCGCTCATTCAGGGGCCGTCCGGGGGCATAAGTGCGCGGAACCCGGGCATTGTTCTTGTCTCCGCCGCTTGGTGTCAAGCAGCATCGCGGTGTAGTCTCGATCCCGGGGAAATTGCCCGGATGATCGTCATCTGCACGAAATGCGCGGCGAGGTTCCGGGTCGCGGACGAGAGGATCGGCCCGCGCGGCGCGAAGGTCCGCTGCTCCCGGTGCCAGACGGTCTTCCACGTCGCAGGGGAGCTGCCGGTCGCTCCCGCCGCGCCGGCGCCCCCTCCGCGCCCGGCGCTCGACGTCGAGCTGGAGAACCCGTTCGCCGCCGGCGGCGCAAAGGCCCGCGCGCCGGAGGACGATCCGTTCGCCGCGGCGGGGTTCGGACCCCACGTCCCGCCGCCGCTCCCGGCGCGCCCGGATCCATTCGTCGCGGCGGCCGCGGCGGCGCCGCCC
>DASSQM010000069.1:0-6828 GCA_035702465.1 Anaeromyxobacter sp.
CCCGAGCGCGCACGCCTCACGCGCGTGTGGCGGCCGTTCACGGACGCGCCGGGGCGACGCGACATCGCCGCGCGGTTCGCGGGGTGGCTCGCCGAGGAGGCCCGCTGGGCGGAGGGGAGGCTCGTCGTCGGGCTCGACTTCGCGCTTTCACTGTCGGAGACGCACCTGCGCCAGCTCGGGCTGCTGCGCCAGGCGCTGCGCGGCCCTGCGGTGCTGGGCCGCAACCTTCACGAGCGGTTCGTCGCGCCGGGCGGCGACTTCACCGAGGCCGCGTCCCGCTTCCGCGAGGAGCTCGGGGGCAAGGACCGGGCCCGCGTGACCGACTGCTACCGCGCGGAGCTCCAGCTGCCCACGAGCGCGCGCACGTACCGGCAGACGTTCTTCGGGCTGTGCACGCTCGCACACGTCCAGGCGACGTTCCCGCCGTGGGACCCTCCGCAGGCGGGGAAGCCCGCCGTGGTGGAGGTCCGCCCCGGCCACGTGGCGCGCGCGCTGTTCGGGATCTGCGCCTACCGGGACGACGACCGCGACGGCGTCTCGCGCTCGTCGACGCGCGCGGGGGTGCTCCGCGCGCTGCGGAGCGCCGCGAAGCTCGAGTTCGAGATGGAGCAGGCGGCGCAGATCGTCGAGGACGGCCACGGCGACCACCTGGACTCCGTCCTGTCCGCGACGGGCGCGGCCGCGGCGTGGGCGGACGGCTTCCAGGGCGTGCCGTCGAACGTGCCGCGCTCCGAGGGCTGGATCCACTCCGTGCGCGAGGAGCCGTGGCGGTCCTGACCGCCGGGCGCCGCAAGGAGGATTCGCGCGTCGTCGCGCTCCGAGCGGTCCACCGCGAGATCGCCGCGTTCCGGCCGCGCGGGTTCGGACCGCCCGTGCACGGCCCGCCGGTCGCGAGCCGCATCTTCCTGCTCGGGCAGGCGCCGGGGCCTCACGAGGCGCGCTTCGGCCGCCCGTTCGCGTGGACCGCGGGAAAGACGCTCTTCGGCTGGCTCGAGCGCGCCACCGGCGCCTCGGAGGAGGAGGTGCGCGCGCGCGTCTACATCTCCGCGGTCGTGCGCTGCTTCCCCGGCAAGACGTCCGGCGGCGGCGATCGCGTCCCCACCGCCGACGAATGCGGGCTGTGGCGCGGCTTCATCGCGCGCGAGGTCGAGATCCTGCGCCCCCGCCTCGTGCTCCCGGTCGGGCGCCTCGCCATCCAGGAGGTGCTCGGACACACCGAGCCCATCGCGGCCGTGGTCGGGCGCGCCCTCCGGACGCAGTTCCACGGGGTGAAGATGGACGCCATCGCGCTGCCGCATCCCTCCGGGGCGTCGACCTGGTTCAAGCTCGAGCCGGGGCGCACGCTGCTCGAGCACGCCCTGCGGCTCGTGGCCGCTCATCCGGAGGTGAAGCGGGCGTTTCAGGGAGGGCGTGGTTGAGCCGCACGGTGTGGGCGCGTGTCGGCGCGGCGGCGCTCCTCGTCGCCGCCGCCTGCGCGCACGGCCCACGCGAGCCCGCCGAGCGCCGCGAGCCGCCACCGGAGGAGCGGCGCCCGCCCGGCGCGCGGGCGGAGGTCGGGATCGCGAGCTACTACGGCGAGAGCTTCGACGGGCGTCGCACCGCGAGCGGCGCCCGCTACGATCCGCGCGCGCTGACCTGCGCCCACCCGTCGGCGCCCTTCGGGACGAGGCTCAAGGTCACGGACCTCGAGAGCGGGAGGAGCGTGGTCGTGACGGTGAACGATCGCGGGCCGTTCGCGCCGGGGCGGGTGGTGGACCTCTCGCTCGCGGCGGCCCGCGCCCTGCGCATGCTCGAGCGCGGACTCGCGCGCGTCCGCGTCGAGCGCGTCGCGCGCTGATCAGCGGTCGGTGCGCGGGGTGAGCGCCGGGGGCAGCGGCGGCTCCGCGGCGGACAGCTCGATCGTCGCCGTGGTTCCGACGCCGGGCGCGCTGTCGAGCGACAGCGCCCCGCCGTGCGCCTCGACGAGCCCGCGCGCCACCGCGAGCCCGAGCCCGGCGCCCCGGCCGGCGGGACGCGTCGTGAAGAACGGCTCGAGCGCATGGCGGAGCACCTCCGGCGACATGCCGGTGCCGTCGTCGGCGACCGCGATGCGCACCCGGCTCCCGGCGCGCTCCGCGCGCACCTCGATGCGGCCGCCGCGTCCGGAGGGGATGGCCTGGGCGGCGTTCGCGACGAGGTGGTCGAGCACGTGCGCGATCGACTCGAGCGGGCAACGCACGAACACATCCCCGGGGACGTCGACCAGGAGCGAGACGGCGGGCGGCAGGCGCGCCCGCGCTTGCGCCGCGACGCTCGACGCGACGTCGGAGACCCGGACCACCGCGGGCGCGAGGGGCGCCGCGGCGACGCGACCTGCGTCGACGAGCTTGCGGACGAGGTCGTTGATCCGCTTCATGGAAGCGAGCGCGTCCGCGATCACCTCCGGCGCGTCCGCCGGCAGCGCGCGGGCGGCGCACGCCTCCTCGAGGTAGCGGAGGTTCGCGGTGACGACCGACGCGGGGTTGTTCACCTCGTGCGCCACCCCGCTCGCGAACTGGCCCAGCGCCGCGAGCTTCTCCGCCTGGTGCAGGGCGCCGAGCGCCGTGGCGAGGTCCCGCGAGCGCGCCTCCACGTCGGCGGCGAGGCTGGTGCGCAGCTGGTCGAGCGCGCGGGTGGACTCGACGAAGCGGCCGGTGATGACCCACGCGACGGCGAGGACCGCGGCGGCGAAGCCGACGTGCAGGAGGTAGTGGCCGTCCACCGCGCCGATCCCGACGAGCGCGTCGTTCACCGCAAAGGGGACGAGCGCGCTGAAGGCGACGGCGTGGATCCCGGCGTACGGGCGTCCCGCGCGCCAGGCGCGCGCGAAACGGAGCAGCACGAGGGGCGCCGCGGCCGCCGCCGCCACGAGGACGACGACGCCCGCGAGCGTGGGCAGGGCCCCGAGGTACGCGAAGCCGAACGCGGACTCGGCCCGCTCGACCCGTCGCGCCGAGATCAGGACCCCGGGGACGAGCGCCGCCATCGCCGCGCCGAGCAGCGCGGGCGAAGCGATCCGGTCGGCGGGGCTCGGCGGGGCGCCGAGCACCGCCCGCGAATAGCGGAACCAGCCCCAGAGATGAACCATCGCGGCGGCCGTCTGGACGCGGGACATCCACGGCACGAGGCCGTGCGCGGCGAGCGACGGCGTCACGAGGTCGCACGCGCCGTATGCGGCGGCCGAGAAGGCCACCCAGCGGAACGGGCGCTGATCCGACGAGCCGGGTGCGCTCGAGATGCGGTGCGAGAGAAGTCCCACGAACGCGGCAAGCGCGGCGCAGGCGACGGTGGCGACGGTCTCGATCCGCACGATGGCCTCGTGAGCTGCCGCTGCATCCACCGGTCCGCCGGCGCGGGGCGGAAGCCCGCGAGATGGCCCGCCGTTCGCCAGCCGCGTCGCGGGTCGCGTCGACCCGGGGTGGTGGCCTCGAGACGCGCGTTCGAGAGACGCGCGTCCGAGTGTCACCGGCGCGCGGCAGAGGCCGCGCGCGTACGGATCGCCGCGATCGCGGCGCGGTAGTCCTTCTCGCCGAAGACGGCCGTGCCCGCCACGAGGACGTTCGCCCCCGCGCCCCCGACGACGGCGGCCGTGTCCGGCTTCACGCCTCCGTCCACCTCGATCTCGAGCGCGGGGTTCCGCGCGTCCGCGAGCGCCCGCAGCGCGCGGACCTTCTCCGTGCAGGCCTCGATGTACTTCTGCCCGCCGAAGCCCGGGTTCACCGTCATCACGAGCACCATCTCGCAGTCGCCGATCACCCACTCGACGGCGGAGATCGGCGTGGACGGGTTCAGGGCCACCGCGGGCCGCGCGCCGGCCGCGCGGATCGCCTGCAACGTGCGGTGGAGGTGCGGCGACACCTCGGCGTGGACGGAGATGAGGCTCGCACCCGCGCCGGCGAACGCCTCCACGTACTTCTCGGGCTCGACGATCATGAGGTGCGCGTCGATGGGGAGCTTCGTCGTCCTCCGCACCGCCTCCACCACGAGCGGACCGATGGTGATGTTCGGGACGAACCGGCCGTCCATCACGTCCACGTGGATGAGGTCCGCGCCGGCCGCCTCGACCGCCCGGACCTCCTCGGCCAGGCGCCCGAAGTCGGCGGAGAGGATCGAGGGCGCGATGCGGATGGGGTGGGACATGGGCCCAGTTTACCGGGGCGGGAACCATCGGTCACCGCACGAGCCGCGCAGCGTAGAAGCCGTCCGTGCCGTGTCGGCTCGGAAGCGTGAGGAGGTCGCCCTCCGGCGTGAGGAGGCCCTGCGGGAACGGAGGAGGCGGCGGCGAACGGCGCCAGCCGCTCCGGAGCAGCGGCTCGATCACCACCGGGCCCTCCGCACGCGAGAGCGAGCACACGGAGTACGTCACGACCGCGCCCGGCCGCGCGTAACGCGCCGCGTTCGAGAGGATCGAGGACTGCAAGCTCGCCATCCGCGCCAGATCCTCGGGCCTGCGGCGGAGCTTCAGCTCGGGATGGCGCCGCAGCGTGCCGAGGCCGGCGCACGGCGCGTCCACGAGCACCGCGTCGAAGCTCGCCTCCTCGAGCCCCGGGATCGGCCTCGCGGCGTCGGCGCACAGCGCGCGGACCGCGAGCCCGCGGCGGGCCGCCTCGCGCGCGAGCTCGTCCGCCTTGCGCGGGTGGAGCTCGACGGCGACCACCTCGGATCCCGGCGCGAGCAGCTCCGCGAGGTGGAACGCCTTCCCGCCCGGCGCGGCGCACGCGTCGAGCACGCGGGCGCGGCAGCCGCGCAGCTCCCCCGCGGCGAACAGGGTCACGAGCTGCGCCCCCTCGTCCATGACCTGGAGCGGGGTGCCCGCCGCGGCGCGGGTGAGCGCGGCGACCGACGTGCCCGAGACGATCACGCCGTCGGGCGAGAGGGGCGCGGGCGCCGCGGCGATCCCCGCCGCCCGCGCGCGGGCGACGAGCGCGGCGCGATCCGGAGTGCGCACCGCGAGCGGCGCGGGCTCGTTCATGGCGTGCGCCAGCGCGAGCGCCTCCTCGGGGCCGAGCCAGGCCACCCACTCCTCCGCGATCCAGCGCGGGAGCGCCTCGGCCACCGCGAGGTGCCCCGCGGGATCGGCCGCCAGCGGCGGGGCGGGCGGTAGTCGCGGGTCGCGCGAGAGCGCGCGCAGGACCGCGTTCACGTACCCGGCGGCGCGCCCGTGGTCGACCGACTTGGCGAGCGCGACGGTCTCGCCCACCGCCGCGTGCGCCGGCGTGCGGAGGAAGAGGAGCTGGTAGGCGCCCATGCGGAGCGCGACGCGGGCGGCGGGATCGAGCTCGGCGATCGGCCGGCGCGAGTGCGGGGCGAGCGCCGCGTCCAGCGAGAGCGCGCGACGGAGCGTGCCGTACGCGAGCTCCGTCGCGAGGCCCGCCTCGCGCGGATCGAGCGCGCCCGCCTGCGCGAGCGCGGCGTCGAGCGCGCGCGATGCGTACGCCCCGCCCTCCTCCACGCGGCGCAGGACCTCGAACGCGATCCGCCGGGACGGGGTCGCGCTCACGGCGGCGGCACCCGGCCTCGAGGCTTCCCGGCGTCACGACGGATGCGATGCGCGCTCATGTCCCGAAGGCGAGGTGCTTTCTTCGCAGGCCGTTCGCGAAGTCGAGCGCGGCCTGCGGCGCGCGCCCCTCGAGCTGGAGGCGGCGGACGAGGAGGGTGGTCGGGAACGCGCACGACACCGCGAGCCCGCGGCCCGCGACCGCGGCGGCGGATCCGGGCACCCACGCGGCGGGATCGGCGCGGCTCTCCTCGGCGCTCGCCTCGAGGAGCTTCACCACCTTGCCCTCGAGCGTCGTCCAGGCACCCGGCCATGGCGCGAACCCGCGCAGCCGGTCCGCGAGCTCGCGCGCCGGACGCGCCCAGTCGACCCGCCCGTCCTCCTTCGTGAGGATCCGCGCGAGCGTCGCCCGCGCCGGATCCTGCCGGACGGGCACGAGCGCGCCCTTCGCGAGGAGCGCGAGCGCGGCGACGAGCGCCTCGCCGCCGAGCGCCGCGAGCCTGGGCGCGAGCGTCTCGGACGTGTCGTCGGGAGCGATCGCGAGCGCGCGCTGGAGGAGCACGTCGCCCGTGTCGAGCCCCTCGTCCATCTGCATGATGCTGACGCCCGTCTCGCGCTCGCCGTTGGCGACGGCCCACTGGATCGGCGCGGCTCCGCGGTGGCGGGGCAGCAGCGAGCCGTGCACGTTCACCGCGCCGTGCGGCGCGAGCTCGAGGAGGTCCTTGCCGAGGATGCGCCCGTAGGCGGCGACGCACACCACCTCGGGGCGCAGCGCCGCGAGCTCCGCCGCGAGCTTCCCGTCGCGCACCTTCTCGGGCTGGAGCACCGGCACGCCGTGCTCGCGCGCCCAGAGCTTCGTCGCCGGCTCGCGCAGCGCGTGGCCGCGGCCGGCCGGACGATCCGGTTGCGCCACGACCGCGAGCAGCTCGTGGCCGGCCGCCGACAGGGCGGCGAGGGATGGCACGGCGAAGGGCGGGGTGCCCATGAAGACGGTGCGCATCGGGAGGAGTTCTTATCGCGTCGCGCGAGCAGTTGCACCGCCCGCGCCGCGCCGGTTCGCGACCGACGCGACGCGCCCTCACTCGACCGCGACGAGGACGAGATCGCAGAGGTGCGTCCCCGTCTCGACGCGCGGGATCGCCGCTCCGATCGCGACGCAGGCGGGCCCCGAGCTCGCCTCGGCGAGCGCGGCGTCGACGTCCACGCCGGCCGCGCGCGCGGCGTCGAGCGTCCCTCCGTCCACCACCGCGCCGGCCTGCTCCGTCGGGCCGTCGCGGCCGTCGGAGCCGGCGGCGAGGACCGCCGCCGGCATG
>DASSQM010000070.1:0-2109 GCA_035702465.1 Anaeromyxobacter sp.
CCGGGCGTCGCGGAGATCGAGCCCGTGCGCGACGGCGAGCTCCTCGGGGACCGGTTCCGCGCGCTCGAGACCCCGGGCCACGCGCGCGAGCACCTCGCGTTCCGCGACGAGCGCTCCGGCGCGATCCTCTGCGGCGACCTCGTGTCCACGCTCTCGACGATCGTGATCGACCCGCCCGAGGGCGACATGGCCGAGTACCTGCGGCAGCTCGAGCGCCTGCGGGCGCTCGCGCCGCGCACGCTGTTCCCGGCGCACGGGCCGCCCGCCCTCGACGGCACGGGGCGCCTCGCGATGTACCTCGCGCACCGCGAGGAGCGGGAGGGCCTCGTGCTCGCAGCGCTCGAGCGCGGCGGGACCCTCGAGGAGGTGACCGCGCGCGCGTACGCGGACACGCCGCCCGCGATGTACCCGGTCGCCGAGCGGAGCTGCCTCGCCTCGCTCCTCAAGCTCCGCGACGAGGGCCGAGCCCGCGAGGGCGGCGGGCGGTGGACGCTGGCCCGAAACGGGTAGGTCCCGGCAGCCACGGATTTCCGAGCGCCCGTCTCCGGAAAGCCACGCGGGTCCCACGGTCGTGGGACGGAAAATCGAGGAGTTCCGTACTCGCCGTCCGGGCACATGCGTTGCAGCCCGCTGGCGCATGCTCGAGCGCCTCCTTCGCAGGGGCAGGATCGCGTTCCTCCTCGCCGGCGCGTTTCTGTTCGGCGGCGGCTCCGCGGAGGTGGCCGTCCGCACGCACCAGGCGATCGAGCGGATCAAGCACGAGCGCGAGATCGGCGCGGCCGGACAGCTCGTCGTCCTCGAGCTGTCCGCCCCGGGCGGCGAGGTGATCGCGCGCCCGCGCATCATCGCGCCCGTCGGCAGGGCGGCCCACCTCGTGCAGCACGACCCGGCGGACCCCGAGTCGGTCCGGTTCGCCTTCCGCGTGGAGGCCGTGCGCGAGCCGTCCGGCGACATCGCGCTCGCCTACGCCCTGTGGGTCCCGGAGATGGCGATCGCCGAGCAGGGGAAGGTCTCGCTCACGCCGGGCGTGGAGCAGGCGGTCGAGATCGGCGAGGGCGCGCTCGTCGCGAGCTGGCTCGCGGTCCCGGTGCCGTCGGCCGCGTTCGACGCGCTGATGGAGGCCGAGTCGGCGCGGCGGCTGCCGGGGAAGACGACCTGAGCCGCGGCTAGCGGTCGGCTTCCGCCGCCCTGGCCTCCGCCTCGTACCGCGCCGCAGCCGCCTCGGCCTGCGCGCGGCGCGCGGCGAGCGCGGCGCGCCGCGCCTCGAGCTCGCGCACCCGCGCCACCTGCGACGAGCCCGCCTGGGCGCCGAGCATCGCGCGCGCGACGGTGGCGTCCGACTCGGCGCGCAGGAGCCGGCGCGCGTCGCCGAGCCTGACGTCGAGCTCGGCGATCTCGGCCGCGAGCCGATCCGCCTCGTCGCGCGAGGCGTCGGCGCGCTCGTGAAGCTCCTCCGGCGACGGCGCGCTGGGCGCCGGCGGCACCGCCTGGCGCTTCCGCTCCAGCTCCGCGGCGAGCTCCTGCGCCCGCACGAGCAGGCGCTCGAGCTCCCTGCGCTGCAGCTCGCCCGCGAGGCGCTGCGCCTTCAGCTCCTCGATGCGCCGCGCGCACGCGTCGAGCTCCCGCCGGGCGCTCGGAACGTCGCCGTCGGCGGCGCACGCGAGGAGCGTCACGATCGTGAACGCGTGGAGCACGAGCGGCATGCCGAGCAACGCGCGTGCCGCCGCGCGGATCGCGCCGTTGCGGGCACTTACGCTGCGTCCGGGCGAACCGCTCCGGAAAATCGCGCCGCGATCCTCGGAATTCCGTGATGACTGCGAGCGCAGGGGCAGCCGGATGAGGCTGCCCCGGAGCGAGCGGGGGGCTCGGGGGGGCGCGAGCCGAAGGCGAGTGTCCCCCCGTCTAAACGCAGCGCATCAAGGCTTTGCGGCCTGCTCGCCGTACTCCACGGTCCCGATCACCTTCCCAGACTCGTCGTACGTGCTCCACCTGCCGCACTGCGCGCCCCCGCAGTGTCGGCCGTCCGCGCGCCGCTTCCCCGTGGGCCAGTAGGCGACGAACCGTCCGTCGGGGACGCCGTTCCGCCACTCCGACTCCTCCGCCACCGTT
>DASSQM010000071.1:0-5894 GCA_035702465.1 Anaeromyxobacter sp.
GCAGGACCTCCGGCGGAAGGCGCGCGCGCGCGGCTTCCGGGTCGTGGCGCGCGAGCTCGGCTGCGACGAGCGCGTCGAGCCAGCCTTTGTCGAGGAGACGGTTGGGCACGGGCTACCGAGCGAGTGTAGCGCGGTCCGGGCCCGCGCCCAACGCGCTCGTACGGCAGCAAGGCGCCGCCCGCGGACCGGCAGGCGGCGCTCCGCAGGCGGCGGCTCCGATCGACACGACGGCCCGCCCGCCCCTGAAGTCGAAGGGTCGAAGGGCGGGAGCCGCTACTTCGCCCGGACTCGCTTCTTCTCCTCCGGCTCCTCGGGCGCCGGCACGGGGACCGGCCCCCGGCGGATCCCGAACTTCTCGAAGAGGCGGCCCTCCACCTGCTGGAGGATCTCCGGGTGCTCGCGGAAGAACGCCTTCGCCTGCTCGCGGCCCTGGCCGATGCGCTCCCCGCCGAAGCTGAACCAGGTGCCGCTCTTCTCGACGATGTTCTCCTGGGCGGCCAGGTCGAGGACGTCGCCCTCGCGGCTGATGCCATGGCCGTACATGATGTCGAACTCGACCTCCTTGAACGGCGGCGCCACCTTGTTCTTCACCACCTTGACGCGCGTGCGGTTCCCGATGACCTGCTCGCCGTCCTTGATGGCGCCGATGCGGCGGATGTCGAGCCGCTGCGTCGCGTAGAACTTGAGGGCGTTGCCGCCGGTGGTGGTCTCGGGGTTCCCGAACATCACCCCGATCTTCATGCGGATCTGGTTGATGAAGACGACGATGGTGGACGACTTGGAGATGGTGCCGGTGAGCTTGCGCAGCGCCTGGCTCATGAGCCGGGCCTGCACGCCCATGTGCGCGTCGCCCATCTCGCCCTCGAGCTCCGCCTTCGGCACGAGCGCCGCGACCGAGTCGATGACGAGCACGTCGATGGCGCCGGAGCGCACGAGCGTCTCCGCGATCTCCAGGGCCTGCTCGCCGGTGTCGGGCTGCGAGATGAGGAGGTCGTCGGTGCGGACGCCGAGCTTGCGCGCGTAGCCGACGTCGAGCGCGTGCTCCGCGTCGACGAACGCCGCGATGCCGCCCTTCTTCTGCGCCTCGGCGATGGCGTGCAGCGCGAGGGTGGTCTTGCCCGACGACTCCGGCCCGTAGATCTCGACGATGCGGCCGCGCGGGAGCCCGCCGACGCCGAGCGCGATGTCGAGCGACACGGAGCCCGTCGAGATCGCCTGGACGTCCTTCACGAGGGCCTCCTCGTTGCCGAGGCGCATGATGGAGCCCTTCCCGAACGCCTTCTCGATCGACGACACCGCCAGCTCGATCGCCTTCTCCTTCTCCGGACCCACGGGCATCTCGTCTCTCCTTGCGGGGACCGCCTCGTCGTCCCTCGGCGGTCCCGGCTCTCGTTGACCTGCGATCCCTAGCAGCAGCCTCTGACAGCGGGGCTGAACATGCGGATACTGAACGGATGAGCGGTTGGCGTCAAGAAACCCTGCGCGGGCGGGCGGGGAACGCGGCACCTTTCTTCGGACGGTACCTCGCGCGCGAGCGGCTCCCGCTCGGGGTCGCGCCCGACGGCGCGACCCCTCGGTGCTAGGACCCCTCGGTGCTAGGCCTGAGCCCCGCCGCCGCCGACGAGGAACTCGCCCGGATCGAGCCCCAGCCGCCGCACCGCGGTGTCCCAGCGCTTCTCGAGCGGGATGTCGAAGACCAGGTCCGACGCGATGGGCATCGGCACCCACGCCCCCGCGGCGATCTCCTTCTCGACTTGCATGGGCGCCCAGCCGGCGTAGCCGAGGAGCAGGATGTACGACTCGGACGGCGCGCGCACGAGCGACTCGAGCAGCTCGCGCGATCCCCCGAGGGCGAGGCCGTCGCCCACCTTCACGGACTCGCCGTCCGCCATGGCCTCGCCCGGTCGAGGCCGGAACAGGATCCAGAGGCGCTCCGGCTGCACCGGGCCTCCGACGAGGACGGGCGCGCCCGCGCGGCCCTTCTCCTCCGCGACGCGGCGCAGCTCCGCGTCCACGCCGCCGAGCAGGTCCGCCACCGTGATCGGGCCCGGGCGGTTGACCACGAACCCGAGCGCGCCTCCGCCGTGGTGCTCGGCCATGAGCACGAGCGCGCCCGCAAAGTTCGGATCCCGCAGCGCGGGCGCCGCGACGAGGAAGCCGGGGGCGAGCCCTGCGGCGGTGACCTTCTCGGCCATGCCCCTCCAGATCTCTCGCGGACGGAGGCGCGACGCAAGCGCTACCCGGAGCCGAGCGGTGCGCGGAGCAGCGCCTCGTAGCGCGGCCCCTTCGGCGAGAGGTGCGACTCGAACAGGACGAGCTCGGCGGCGCGCCAGGGCGCGCCAGGCGCGTCGGCCGCGCTGGCGAGCGCGCCGGCGATCCCTGCGGCGCCCCGCCCTTCGCGGGCCCGCCCGAGCGTGAGGTGTGCCGAGAAGGGCCGGTCCTCCGGCGGGAACCCGAGGGGCGCGAGGCGGCGGCCGAGCTCGGCGCCGAGCTCGGCGAGCGCCGCGACGTCGCCGGCGAGCCCGGCCCACACCACGCGCGGCCGACGCGCGTTCGGGAAGCCCCCCGCCCCGCGCACCTCGAGCGACAGCGCGCGCCCCGCAGACGCGGCGGCGCGCACAACCTCCTCGACGGCCGGCATGCGCTCCTCCGGCACCGCGCCGAGGAACTGCAGCGTGAGGTGCACGTTCTCGATCGCGACCCAGCGGATGTCGTCGGCGCCGCGGCCGGCGGCGCGGCGCAGCTCCACCGCCATCGCGGCGAGCCGGCGGCGCACCGGCTCGGGCGGCTCGAGCGCCACGAAGAGGCGGCGGTTGCGCGCGCGGGCCTCGGCCTCGCTCATCCCCGCATTCTACAGGGCACGCCTCGCCCGCGCGCGCGGCCGCGGCCCGGCGGCGGCGCGCGCGGCGGAGGCTCCCCCTCGCGCCGGTGCCGTCGTCAGAGCGACCGCAGGTAGTTCAGCAGATCCTGCCTGTCCGCGTCCGAGAGCTGCCGGAAGAGCGACACGACCGAGTTCGCCTCGCTGGCGAAGCTCGCGTGCGCCTGGATCGCCTGCACGAGATCGCTCGTGCGCCCGTCGTGCAGGAAGAAGATGCGCTGCCCGAGCCCCCACAGCGGCGCCGTGCGGAACTCGCGCGGGCCGGCGCGGCCCTGCGAGATGCCGTCCGCGAGCCCGACGCCCATGTCGTGCAGGAGCAGGTCGGAGAAGAGGTTCGCGGAGATGCGCTTCAGCGGCCCCGCGACGGCGTTCCCGGTGGGGAGCGAGCGCGTGTGGCAGAGCGCGCAGCCGATCCGGTCGAAGACCTGGCTCCCGTGCGCGCTCGAGCTCGTCGGCGACGCGGGCACGGGCGGAGCGAGGAACGTCATGAAGAAGGTGAACAGCTCGACGTCGGAGAGGCCCGCCGCGAGCGTCGCCGCCTCGGTGTCGTGGTGGTCCTCCGGCGTCGCGTTCAGGCGGCAGCCCGGCGTCTCGTCGCGCTCCTGCGGGAAGAGCTCGTTCGTGACGCCCTGCTCCACGTTGTAGGCCTCGCCGCTGAAGATGCGGAGCGACTTGTTCTGCGCCTTCCACCCGAACCGCGTGATGGTGCCGTCGTTGCCGGTGCGGTTCTCGCGGCCGGAGATGCCGAGCAGGATCTTCGAGAACAGCGAGGCGCGCTTGTTCGCGAGGATGGTCGCGTCGTCGATCGCCTCGATGAGCCCGGCGCCGAAGACGGGCGTCGGGATGCGGAAGATCACGTTCGGATTGCCGCCCTGGCCGGTGAGCGGATCGCCGGGGGCGCCGAAGTCGGGCTGCGCGAGGTTGCAGCCGGCGGCGTCGCTGCGGCCGGTGACGACGTAGAGCGCGTGCACGCCGCCGTCCGGGCTCCCGTCGGGATTCCGCTGGAAGCGGGCCTCGCGGACCGGCCCGTTCGCGGCGACGAACCAGGGGACCTGGTTCACGGCTCCCGCGAGCGTCGCGACGGCGACCTGCGGGTTCCGCGCGGGGCTCGATCCGCCCGGCGCCGGATGCGCGTGGCAGCCGGCGCAGCTGTCGAGGTTGAAGCGGGGGCCGAGGCCCTCCGCGACGGGGTCCACCTCCTGGAACGCGCCCGCGCCGGCGTCGAACAGGGCGGCCTGTCCGGCGGTGAGGCCCGGCAGCGAATCCCCCGCGGCGGGAGCTCCGCCCCGGACGCCGGGATCGCTCGCCGCGGTCGCGACCGCGGGGAGGAGCAGCAGGGACAGCAGGGATACGGCGAACACTGCGAGGTGAGGCTCGCGGCACACGTGGAGCGCGGTGCCGCCGCGCGACATGCGCATGGCGCTTCCTTTCTCCCACACGGATGCCCCCGCGGCGGTGAAGCCGCGCGTCGTCGAAAGCGACCGGCCGTGTGAGCGGGCGGCAGCATGTACGCTGTCCCGTGAACAAGGGAGAGCCCGCGCAGGCAATCCCGGCCGGCTTCACGGGGCGTCCCAGGCGGAGCGCGGCGCGGCGCGAGGCGCCCCCCGGCGGTGCGGGAGGCCTGCGGCGGCGGCTTCACGTGTGGTGAACGAGCGGGCGGCTGGCCGCGCTCGCGCGATCACTCCACCGTCACGCTCTTCGCGAGGTTCCTCGGCTGGTCCACGTCGGTCCCCTTCAGATCCGCGACGTGGTAGGCGAGCAGCTGCAGCGGGATGATCGACAGGAGCGGCGCGAGCAGCGGCGGCGCCGGCGGCACGGGCAACGCCACCTCGGCGAGGCTCGCCGCGTGCGTGTCGCCCTCCGAGACCACGGCGTAGACGTGGCCGCCGCGGGCGCGGACCTCCTCGATGTTGCCGAGCGTCTTCTCGTACGCGGGCTCCTTCGTGGCGAGCACGATGACGGGCATCTGCTCGTCGATGAGCGCGATGGGGCCGTGCTTCATCTCGCCGGCGGCGTAGCCCTCGGCGTGGATGTACGAGATCTCCTTCAGCTTCAGCGCGCCCTCGAGCGCCACCGGGAACTCGCTGCCGCGGCCGAGGAAGAGCACGTCGCGCGCGGCGACGCACCGCTTCGCGATCGGCATGAGCGCGGCCTCCTGGCGGATCACCTGCTCCATCCAGGAGGGCACGTGCCGGAGCCCCTCGAGGTGGCCGCGCGCCGTCTCCGCCGTGAGCGTCCCGCGGAGCCGGCCGAGCTTCACCGCGAGCAGGAACAGCGCCGCGAGCTGGGTCGTGTACGCCTTCGTCGACGCGACGCCGATCTCCGGGCCGGCGCGCGTCAGCAGGGTGCCGCCGTCGCACTCGCGCGAGATGGCGGAGCCGACCACGTTGCAGATCGCGTACGCCTTCGCGCCGCGCGCCTTCGCCACCTTCACCGCGGCGAGCGTGTCGGCGGTCTCGCCGGACTGCGAGACGGCGAGGCAGAGCGTCCGCTCCGAGACGAGCGGATCGCGGTTGCGGAACTCGCTCGCGAGCTCGACCTCGCACGGCACGCGCGCGAGCGACTCGATCATGAGCCGTCCCGACAGACCGGCGTGCCACGACGTGCCGCACGCCACGATGACGACGCGCTCGAGCGACTTCGCGTAGTCCTCCGGCAGCTCGACGCCGTCGAGCATGACGTCGCCCTGCTCGAGAGAGGCCCGGCCGCGGATGGTGTCCGCGACGGCGCGGGGCTGCTCGAAGATCTCCTTGTGCATGAAGTGCTTGTGGCCATCCTTCTCCGCGGCCACCGCGCTCCACTCGATCTTGCGGGCCTTGCGCTGGACCGGCTCGCCGTTGCGCCCGTGGATGACGATCCCGTCCGCGGTGAGGACCGCGAGCTCGCCCTCCTCGAGGTAGTTCACCTCGCGGGTGTGCTCGAGGATGGCGGGGACGTCGGAGGCGAGGAAGCTCTCCCCCTTGCCGTAGCCCACGACGAGCGGCGAGGCGTTCTTCGCCGCGACGATCTCGTTCGG
>DASSQM010000072.1:0-7969 GCA_035702465.1 Anaeromyxobacter sp.
CTCGTCATCGGGAGCATCACCTTCCGCCTGCGGGGCCCGTACTTCGTGCTCGCCTCGATCTCGGTGGCCGAGATCATCCGGCTCGCCGCGCTGCACTTCAAGGACTACACCCGCGGCGCGGAGGGCTACCTCCTCACCGAGATCCCGGATCTCAAGCTCCTCGGCGCGGAGATCACGTTCGTCGGCAAGAAGCCGTTCTACTTCGCCGGCCTCATCCTCGCCGTGGTCACCATCCTCGCGAACTGGGCCGTGCAGCACTCCAAGCTCGGCTACTACTTCCAGGCGATCCGCGAGGACCAGGACGCGGCGCACTCCCTCGGCATCCGGCTGTCGTTCTACAAGAACGTCGCGCTCGGGATCTCCGCGTTCTTCACCGCGTTCGCGGGCGGCTTCTACGCGATGTACGTGAAGTTCATCGATCCGAACATCGCCTTCGGGCTCGACGTCTCGGTGCAGATCGTGCTCATCGCCATCATCGGCGGGATCGGCACGATCGTCGGGCCGGTGATCGGCGCGATGGTGCTCGTGCCGCTCTCGGAGATCCTGCGCAACCCGCGCGGCCTCGTGCAGGTCGGCGTCTTCCCGTCGGACTCCTCCGTCGTGCGCTTCATCGAGCAGTACCTCCAGAACGCCTGGCTGCTCGTGTACGGCGTGCTCGTGGTCGTCGTCATCCTGTTCGCGCCCGAGGGCGTGCTCGGCGTCATCCGGCGCGTCACCGCGCGCGTGCAGCGGCGGCGCGCCGAGCGCGCGGCGTCGCAGCCCGCCACCTCGTCCTAGGGGAGCGCGACCATGGCCATGCTCGTCATCGATCGCGTCTACAAGTTCTTCGGCGGCCTCGCCGCGAACTCGAACGTCTCCTTCTCCATGGAGCAGGGAATGATCATGGGCCTCATCGGCCCGAACGGCGCCGGCAAGACCACGCTCTTCAACTGCATCACCGGGTACTACCCGCCGTCGAAGGGCGAGGTCGCGTTCAAGGGCACGCGCCTCAACGGGAAGCAGCCCGACGAGGTCGCCCGGCTCGGGATGGTGCGCACCTGGCAGAAGGTGCGACCGCTCGCGAAGCTCACCGTGCTCGACAACGTGATGGTGGGCGCGCTGCTGCGGACCGGCTCGCTGCGGAAGGCCCGCGAGGCCGCCTTCGAGCAGCTGCGCGTGGTGCGGCTCGAGCACAAGGCGGCGATGCTCGCCGGCGGCCTCCCCATCGGCGAGCGGAAGAAGCTCGAGGTCGCGCGCGTCCTCGCGACGAGCCCCGAGCTCCTCCTCCTGGACGAGGTGATGGGCGGCCTCAACCCGGCGGAGTCCGAGGAGATCATCCTGCTCATCCTCGACCTCAAGAAGCGCGGGCTCACGCAGATGGTCATCGAGCACGACATGAAGGCCATCATGCGGATCTCCGATCGCATCGTGGTGCTCAACTCCGGGGAGAAGCTCGCCGAGGGCACGCCGCGCGAGGTCTCCGAGAACCCGGAGGTCATCTCCGCCTACCTGGGCGCGCCGGTCGAGGCTTGAGCGCCATGCTGCGGATCTCGAAGCTCAACTTCTCGTACGGCGATCTCAAGGTCCTGTGGGACGTCGACCTCGACGTCAAGGACGGCGAGATCGTCACGGTGCTCGGCGCGAACGGCGCCGGCAAGTCGACGATCCTCCGCAACGTCTCACGGCTGGTGAAGCCGTCGTCGGGCAGCATCAACCTCGACGGCCACGACCTCGGCCGGCTCGCATCGCACGAGGTGGTCGGGCTCGGGGTCGTCCAGGTCCCGGAGGGCAGGCGCATCTTCCCCGAGATGACGGTCATCGAGAACCTGCGCATGGGCTCGTTCATCAAGGCCACGCGCAAGGATCGCGACCGGAACATGGAGCGCGTGTTCTCGCTCTTCCCGCGCCTCGCCGAGCGCAAGGGCCAGCTCGGCGGCACCATGTCCGGCGGCGAGCAGCAGATGCTCGCCATCGCCCGCGGGCTCATGGCGAACCCGAAGGTGCTGCTCCTCGACGAGCCGAGCCTCGGGCTGTCGCCCCTGCTCGTGAAGAACATCTTCGAGATCATCAAGGAGATCAACGCCCAGGGGACCACCATCCTGCTCGTCGAGCAGAACGTCTACCAGTCCCTGCACATCACCCACCGTGCTTACGTCCTCGAGACCGGGCGGGTGGTACTCTCCGGCACCGGGGCGGAGCTCCTCGACAACGCGCACGTCAAGAAGGCCTTCCTGGGGATGTGACCATGGCGAACAAGCTGACCGTCGGCGAGTGGATGACGAAGAACCCGATCACGATCGAGCAGGACGCCTCCGTCATCGAGGCCATCCACCTCCTCAAGGAGAAGAACATCCGGCGCCTGCCCGTGATGAACAAGGGGAAGCTCGCCGGGCTCGTGACGGAGAAGATGCTCTACGGCTACATGCCGGCGAAGGCGTCGAGCCTCGACCAGTGGGAGCTCCACTACCTGCTCTCGAAGACGCCCGTGAAGGCGGCGATGAACCCGAAGCCGCACACCGTCCCTTCGGACGAGCCCATCTCCGAGGTCGCGAAGCTGCTCCACGACCGGAAGCTGAACGGAGTGCTCGTGGTCTCGAGGAAGGGCGAGCTGGAGGGGCTCCTCACCACGACGAACGCGCTCGAGGCGCTCATCTGGTTCACCCAGCTGGCGGCGAAGTAGCGGCTACCGCACGAACATCTTCACCGCGGCGAACAGCCCCACCGCGATCGCGAAGATCCGCATGCCCGACGGCGGCAGCCGCTGGGCGAGCCGCGCGCCGAGGAAGCCGCCCGCGATCGACGCGGCCGCCATGAGCGCCGCCTCCGGGCCGCGCACCGAGCCCATCGCCACGAAGTAGACCGCCGCCGTCGCGTTGATGAGCAGCGAGAAGAGCACCTTGAGCGCGTTCGCGTGCTGGACGGACGACGGGAGCAGGATCCCCATCGCCGCGAGCATGAGGATGCCGATGCCGGCGCCGAAGTAGCCGCCGTAGATGGAGATGGCGAGCTGCGCGAACCAGAGCGCCGCGGGGTGGTTCGCGTGGCGGACCCTCCCCACGATCGCCTTGAGGTGCCCCTGGAACGCGAGCACGACGCACGCGAACACGATGAGCCACGGCACCGCGTGCTCGAACACGCGCGCCGGCAGCGCGAACAGGAGCCATGCGCCGAGCGCGCCGCCGAGGAGCGACGGCACGGACAGCGCGATCGCGCGCCGGCGCTCCTCGCGGATGTGCGTCTTGTACGCGAACGAGGAGGCGAGCTGTCCGGGGAAGAGCGCCACGGTGTTCGTGGCGTTCGACTCGACGGGCGAGACGCCCACCGCGACGAGCGAGGGGAAGGTGAGGAGCGTGCCGCCGCCCGCGATGGCGTTCACGACGCCTGCGGCCGCCGCCGCGGCCCCGAGGAACACCCCATCGGCGATGGTCACTGCACGTGATTAACCCGTTACGATGGCGGACGCCATGCCCACGACCGCGGACCGAGGCGACATCATCCACTTCGCGGGGCGGCACCGGCTCTCGCCGGCGCTGCGCGAGGGCGCGCCGGCCCTCGTCGCGGTCGGCGATCCCGGCCAGCGCGTCGGCTGGACGGAGCTCTTCGCCGAGCTGCGCGCGCGCAAGCTCGTCGCCTCGTTCGACCCGGAGGACCCCACCTCGTTCAGGCTCGTCCCCGCCGGCGCTTCCGGGCAGGGGGGCGCGGCCCCCGCGCACGGTCCGGGCGGTCGGGGCGCGCTCGCGGAGGCGCGCCGGTTCCTCGCGGCGCTCCGCGGCCGGTTTCCCCCCGCCTGACCGCCACGCCGCCCTCCACGAGCGAGAACTCGACGCGCCGGCGCGCAGGGCTGGCCGACGCGACCTCCACCTTCACGCGGTCGCCGACGCGGAACGCGCGGCCGCTCCCGCGGTCCACGAGGGCGTGCAGCGCCGGGTCCAGGTCGAACGCGCCGCCCAGGTCGTCGGCGCGCACGAGCCCCTCCACGAACCAGCGGGCGAGCTCGACGAACAGCCCGAACTCGACCACGGCGGAGACGACGCCGTCGTGCCGCTCGCCGATCTTGTCCTTCATGAACAGCGCCGCGTAGAAGGCCTGCACCTCCCGCTCGGCCTCCATCGCCGCGCGCTCGCGCTCCGACGAGAGCGCGGCCATCTCCTCGAGGCGCGCCGCGCCCGTCCTCCGCACCGCCTCGCCGTGGCGCCTCGCCCACTCCTCCTTGAGGAGGCGGTGCACGACGAGGTCCGGATAGCGGCGGATCGGCGAGGTGAAGTGGAGGTAGTGCTCGGCGGCGAGCCCGTAATGGCCGATGTTCTCCGGGCTGTAGACCGCCTGCATCATGGCGCGGAGCAGGAGCTGGTTCAGGGCCCGCTGCTGCGCGTGTCCCTTGAACTCCTCGAGCAGCGCGTTGAGCGCGCGCGGGTCGGACGGCGCGTCGGGCACGTCGAATCCGTGCGCCCGGGCGAGGTCGAGGAACGCCGCGAGCTTCTCCTCGTCCGGCACGCCGTGGACGCGGTAGATGGTCGGGAGCTCGCGCGCGCCGAACCAGCGCGCCACCGCCTCGTTCGCCGCGAGCATGAACTCCTCGACGATGCGGTGCGCGCGGTTGCGGGGTCGCTTGTCGATGGACGCGACCCCGCCCTCGCGGTCGAGCACGACCTTCGCCTCGGGCAGGTCGAAGTCGATGGCGCCGCGGCGGCGCCGCATCGCGGTGAGCTTCGCCTGCAGCTCGGCCATGAGCTCGAACTCGGGGCGGAAGCGCTCCCGGTCGGGCACCTTCTCGCCGTCGAGCACGCGCGCCACCTCGTCGTAGGTGCAGCGCGCGGCGCTCCGCATCAGGCCCTCGTAGACGTCGGCGGATCGGGTCTCTCCCTTCGAGTCGATGACGAGGTCGGCCACCATGCACAGGCGGTCCACCGCGGGGTTGAGCGAGCAGATCCCGTTCGAGAGCCGCTCCGGGAGCATGGGGAGCACGAGGTTCGGGAAGTACACGCTCGTCGCGCGACGGGAGGCCTCGTCGTCGAGCGCCCTCCCCGGCCGCACGTAGTGCGCCACGTCCGCGATGGCGACGACGAGCCGGTAGAGCCCCTTCCCCTTCGCGCCGTGGATGCGCTCGACGCACACCGCGTCGTCGAAGTCGCGCGCGTCCTCGCCGTCGATGGTGACGAGCGGCAGCCGCGTGAGGTCGCGCCGGCCGCGGCGGTCCTCCTCGAGCACGCGGTCCGGGATCGCCTCCGCGTCCCGGACCACCGGCTCGGGGAAGACGTCGGCGAAGCCCTTCGCGTAAGCCACCTTGAGCGCCTCGACGCGCGGCTCGCCCGGCTTGCCGACGACCTCGACCACCTCGCCCTGGACGCGTCCGGTGCCCGGATCGAGCGCGACCTTCACCACCTCCCCGTCCTCGGCGGTCGCGGACTGCGGCACGGGCACGTAGGAATCGATCTCGGCGTCCGCCGGGACGACGAAGCTGTGCCGCCCGCGCGCGTGATAGGTGCCGATGAGGAGCCGGCGCCTGCGCTCCACCACCTCCACGATGCGCCCCGCCGTGCGTCCGCCGCGCGCCGGAACGATCTCGATCCGGACGAGGTCGCCGTCGAGCGCCTTCGCAGCCTCGTCGGGCGGGACGAACGCGTCGTCGCCCTTGCGGTCGAGCCGCGCCACGAACCCGAAGCCGTCGCGGTGCTTCTTGAGGGTGCCGACGACGGTGCCGGCCTTGCCGCTGCGGAGCCGCGCGGCGCCTGCGGGACGCGCGGGGGGCGAGGGCGCCCGCGGGCGATCTCTCGGCGCGCGCCGCGGGCACCGAGAACCGCTTGCCGTCCCGGGCCACCTGGCCCTCCCGCGCGAGGTCGCGCAGCGCCCGCTTCGCGTCCGTCCGCTCGCCGGGGTGGAGCCTCGCGCGCTGCATGAGCTCGCCGACCGACAGCGCCTTCCCGCCTGCGCGGCGGAGCTGCTCGAGGAGTGCATTCCGCCGCCGCTCCTGACCACCACCCTCCTGCTGTTTCATGGCGCGCAGTGTAATCGGGGGTGCGGCGGGGCGGCAGGAATACGTCGTCCGCCGCGATCACGACGTGGCGCATGTGGACGCCCGCGGGCCGCGTGTATATAGACGCCACCGTGCTCACGCCGAACGAGGCCCTCTCCCGCGTCCTCTCGATGATCTCCGACGTGACGCCGCTCCCCGGCGAGCGCGTCCCCATCGCCGACGCGCTCGGGCGCGCGCTGGCGGAGGACCTCGTGGCCGACTCCGACCTGCCCGCGCACGACGCGTCCACCATGGATGGCTACGCGCTCCGCGCGGCGGACGCGCGCGCGCCGGGCGCGCGGCTGCCGATCGCGTTCGAGGTCTTCGCGGGGCGGCCCGCCGCGAAGCCGCTTCCGCCCGGGACGTGCTGCCGCATCTTCACGGGCGGCGTGATCCCGGAGGGCGCCGACGCGGTGGAGCAGCAGGAGGAGGTCCGCCGCGCCGGGAGGGCCGCCGTGTTCCGCCGCGCCGCGGAGCCCGGCCGGTTCGTCCGGCCGCGCGGATCCGATCTCGCTGCGGGAGACGTCGCGCTTCCGGCCGGTGCGATCGTCGACGCGGGCACCGTCGGCCTCGCCGCGGGCCTGGGGCGGAGCGAGCTGCACGTCCGCCGCCGCCCGCGCGCGGGCATCCTGCCGACCGGCGACGAGCTCGTCCCGGTGGGCCGCACCGCGGCGCCCGGACAGATCGTCGAGTCGAACAGCCACGCCCTCGCGGCCGCGGTGCGCGAGGCCGGCGGCGAGCCGGTGGTGCTCCCCATCGTACGCGACGAGGCGGCCGCCCTGCGGCGGGCCATCGACGACGCCCGCGGACTCGACGTGCTCCTCACGAGCGGTGGCGTCTCCGTCGGAGCGCGCGACCTCGTCCGCGCGGCGCTGACCCGCGCGGGCGCCAAGCTCGACTTCTGGCGCGTCGCGATCCGCCCGGGAAAGCCCTTCACCTTCGGCCGCTGGGGGCGCACGGCCGTGTTCGGCCTACCCGGCAACCCGGCGAGCGCGCTCGCCACGTTCGAGCTGTTCGTGCGGCCGGCGCTGCGGGCGATGGCCGGCCTGCCCGGGACGGGTCGCCTGCGTGTCACGGCGCGCCTCGCGTCGGCGCAGGAGAAGCCGGCGCCGCTCGAGGTGTACGTGCGGGCGCGCATCCGCCGCGTCGGCGGCGATCTCGTCGCCGAGCCGCTCCGCACGCAGGTGAGCGGGAACCTCTCCTCGACGGCGGGTCACGACGGCCTGGCGGTGCTGCCGGCGGGGAGGACGAAGGTCGCCCGCGGGGCGCGGGTCGACGTCCTGCTCCTCCGCCCTCCGCACGAAACGTGAGGGACCGCGCGGGGCGTGATAGACCCCGTCACATGGCCGCCGTTCCGACCGAACAGCGCGCGGATTCCCGCCGCGTGGTGCTGCTCGCCGGCGCCGATGGCGCGCTGAAGCGCGCGGTCCGCGAGCGGCTGTCGCGCGCGTCCGGCCCGCGCGGGGGCGCCCGGTACCGGCTCGTGTCGGTGGAGCGCGCGGGCGACGTCCGGCGAAGCGCGACCGAGGACGTGACCGCGGCCGCCATCGACCTCTCCATCGGCGGCGCGAGCGGCCTCGACGTCATCCGCGCGCTGCGCGACCGCCGGCCCGACCTCGCCATCCTGGCCTTCTCCCGCCGGGCGTCGACCTCCGACGCCATCGCATCGATGATGGCGGGCGCGGACTTCTTCCACGACAGCGCCGACGGGTCGCCGGACCGGTTCGTCCGCGCGCTGGAGCTCGCCGTCGACCATCGGGTGCTCACGCGCCTGATCGAGCGCAACGAGGAGGAGACCGAGGCGGCTCGCCGCAAGCTGGCGCAGCTCTCCGGCGACCTCGTGCGCGCCGTGCCCGGGTTCCGACCGCTCCACGCGCCCGAAGACGTCCTGCCATTTCGCGAGGCTGCGAGGCGCTATCTCCTGGCCGCGGCACAGCTCTTCGAGGGGGACGCGCGCGGCCTGGCGGGGGCGCTCGG
>DASSQM010000073.1:0-7628 GCA_035702465.1 Anaeromyxobacter sp.
CGGCGGCGCCACCTCGTCGGCCTGGAGCCGCCGCCCGAGGGCGTCGAGCGCGAGCTTCGCCGCCGCCTGCTCGGCGTCCTTCTTCGACCGGCCCGCGCCGCGGCCCACGACGTCGCCGCGCAGGTCCGTCTCCACCTCGAACGTCTTCGAGTGGTCGGGTCCGTGCTCCGCGATGACGCGGTAGCGCGGCGTCGCGCGCAGGCGGCTCTGGGCGAGCTCCTGCAGCTGGGTCTTGTAGTCTCGATCGAGCGTCCCGGCGGAGGCGCGCTCGAACGCCTCCCCGAGGAAGCGGTCCACGAGCCCGAGCACCGCCTCGAGCCCGCCCGCCAGGTACACCGCGGCGACGACGGCCTCCATCGCGTCGGCGAGCAGGGACGACTTCTGGCGCCCGCCGGTCAGCTCCTCGCCGCGCCCGAGCCGGAGCAGCTCGCCGAGCGACAGCGCCCGCGCCATCTCCGCGAGCCCCTGCTCGTCGACGACCGCGGCCCGCATCGTCGAGAGATCCCCCTCGCGCGCGCCGGGGAACCGCTCCATGAGGCGGTGGGAGACGGCGAGATCGATGACGGCGTCGCCGAGGAACTCGAGGCGCTCGTTGTCCTGCAGGCCCTCCTCGTCGCGGTGCTCGTTCACGTAGGACTTGTGCGTCAGCGCCGCGATCGCGACGGCGCGATCCTGGAGCGCGAAGCCGATGCGGGCCTCGAGCGCAACGACGGGTTCGGGCAGGGCGGCGGCGGGGGCCGCGCGCGCGCCGTTCGAGAGTTTCGCCTCGCTCATGCGCTCGCCGTCCTCAGCTCCGGAGCCGCGCCGCGAGCTCGTCCGCGAGCGCGTAGGGGTCCGCCTCTCGCGCAGCGATGCGCGCCGCGACCGCGTCGAGGCGCCCCATCTCCGCCTCGAGCCGCTCCAGCGCCCCCGCGAGCAGCCGCTCGCGCAGCACCGTGACGAACGCTGCGCGCGCGCGGGCCGTCTCGCGCGCGGCCTTCTGGCCGGTGCGCTCGAGGAAGGCGCGGTGATCGCCGACCGCGCGCGCGAGGTCCGCGGTGCCCTCGTCCTTCACCGCCACGGTGCGCACGATGGGCGGCTCCCATTCCGCCGGCGGGGCCGGATCGGGCCGGGGCTGCGGCTTGCCGCGCGAGCCCGCCGCGGGCGCGAACCGGTGCGCCGCGTCGTGGTCGAGCGGCGGACGGCCGGAGGCGCTGTGGCGCAGCTCGAGCATCATCTGCAGGTCGCGCACCGTCCGATCGGCCCCCTCGCGATCCGCCTTGTTCACCGCGAACACGTCCGCGATCTCGAGGACCCCGGCCTTGATGGCCTGGACGTCGTCGCCGAGCCCGGGCACCGCCACCACCACCACGGTGTGCGCGAACGTGGCCACCTCGATCTCGTCCTGCCCCACCCCCACCGTCTCGACGATGATCACGTCCTTCCCCATCGCATCGAGGACCTGCACCACGTCGGACGTGGAGCGGGAGAGCCCGCCCAGGTGCCCGCGGGTCGCGAGCGACCGGATGAAGACGCCCGGATCGAGCGCGTGGTCCTGCATGCGGATGCGGTCGCCCAGGATGGCGCCTCCGGAGAAGGGGCTCGTGGGATCGATCGCGACGACGCCCACGCTCATCCCGGCACGCCGGTAGTGCGCGATGAGCCGATCGGTGAGCGTCGACTTGCCCGAGCCCGGCGCGCCCGTGAGGCCGACGACGTAGGCGCGCCCCGTGCGCGGGAACAGCGTGCGGAGCGCCGCCTCCGCCTCCGGGAGCCGGTCGTCGAGGCCGCGCATCAGGCGGGCGGCCGCGCGCACGTCGCCCGAGAGCACCCGCTCGGCAAGGGTCGTCGCCATCAGTACGCCGATGCCTCCGGGACGAAGTTCGCGACCAGGATCGCCGCCGACATCTTCCGCGGCGCGCCCATGGGCTGCCGCTGGCTGTCGAGCTGCCGGTAGATCACGTTCCCCTCCTGCACCTGCTCGATCTGCACGAGGAGGCGCCACCCGCCCCGCTCCTGCGTGAACACCGCCTCGAAGTCGCCGCGCGAGAGCACGCGCGCGGCGCCGTACGGGCGGCCGTCGATGTCGGTCCCGACGTACCGGACCTCGTCCGGCCCGGCCTGCTCGACGACGACGTTCATCACCCACACCTCGCCCGGGTGCGGCTGGAGGTGGTGCGGCACCTCGGCCGCGCCGCCGCCCTCGCCCGCCGCGGCGCCCTCCGGCGCGCCCAGGGCGAGCGCGACGACCCTGCGCGTCCCCGGGAACGCGGAGAGCTCGAAGCGGTCCGCCCAGACGTCGCCGCCCGGCCCGATGAGCCGCCCCTTGAAGCGGGTGCCGACCTCGCGCGTCGCCACGAAGCGATACCGCGTCCCGCCGTGCTGGAACTCCTGGATGAGCTCCACCATCGCGTTCGGCGCGAGCATGGCCTCGTCGCCGAAGACGCGCGCGAGCGCGGCGAGCGTGAGCGCGTTCCGCGGCGGGGGCGTCGCCTCGACCGCGCCAGGCGCGGCGTCGGCGCGCGGCGCGTCCGCCGGGGACATGCGGGGCGCGGCGCCCGTGAGGTACAGCTCGAGGTCGGTGCGGGTCGCGTACTCGGAGAGCTCGAGCGGCGGGAAGGCGGGCGAGACCTCGTACGGCTTCCCCCCGACCGGCGCGACGCGCGCCACGCGCACGCCGCCCGGGCCCCCGAGGATCTCGAAGGCGTTCGCCGGCGTCTTCACGACCGCCCGGGCGGCCATCCGCTCCGGATCCACGGTCGTCTCGAGCCCGAGCGTCCGCAGCCGGGCGGCGACCTCGTGGAGGCCCGCGGCCCATCGGCCGAGCGCCGTGACGATCGCCTGCTCCAGCGCGTCGAGCCGCGGGTGGTCGTAGAACGCCACGCTCCCGAGGGCGGAGAGCGGGGCGTCCGGGAAGCGGAGGCGGTCGTGCCCCTCGACGATGAACCGGGCGCGCCCGATGGGCTGGCCGGTGACGGGGTGCGCGACGCGCCCGGTGAAGCCGAGATCCCCTTCGAGCGTCTCGCGATCGGCGGCCAGCCGCACGGGGATCCCGAGGGCCGACAGCTTGCGGGACGCGATCTGGTTCAGGCGCTCCCGCGGGATCTTCGTGATGATGGTGTGCTCGCCTTCCATCCGCGCGCCGCAGCGTACCTCAGAATCGGGCCTCACTCGCCGGTGAAGACGGGCGGGCGCTTCTCCGCGAACGCGCGGAGGGCCTCGATCCGGTCCTTCGTCCCGAGGCAGGCCTCGTACATCCGCAGCTCGTGGGCGAGCGCCTCCTCCATGGGCAGGTGCAGCCCGGCGTCCATCGCCCGCTTCGCCTGGCGCAGCGACACCGGGGCGTTCCGCGCCACCTCGGCGGCGTACGCCAGGGCCTCGTCCATGAGCCGCTGCGGCGGCGCGATGCGCCCGACGAGCCCCATGGCGAGCGCCTCCGCGGCGCCGATGCGGCGGGCCGTGAGCACGAGGTCCTTCGCGCGCGCGACGCCCACGAGGCGCGGGAGCCGCTGCGTCCCGCCGCCGCCGGGGATGATCCCGAGCGAAACCTCCGGGAGCCCCATCTGCGCGGAGTCGGACGCGATGCGCAGGTCGCACGCGAGCGCGAGCTCGAGGCCCCCGCCGAGCGCGGCGCCGTTCAGCGCCGCGATGAACACCTGCGGCGCGAGCTCCATCGCGCGCAGCGTGGCGCGCAGGCCGTCGAGAAACGTCCGCACGTCGGCCTCGCTCATGCCGGCGCGTTCCTTCAGGTCCGCGCCCGCGCAGAACGCCTTGTCCCCGGCGCCGGTGAGGACGACGCAGCGCAGCGCGCGGTCGGCGGTCGCGCGATCGAGCAGCGCCCTCAGCTCGGTCGCCATCCCCCGCGAGATGGCGTTCCGGCGCGACGCGCCGTCGATGGTCCAGATCTCGACTGCGCCCCGCCGCTCGACGCGGAACTCGTTGGCCATCACCCCTCCGCCGTCGCGAGCTCCGCCTGGAGCGCCTTGCCCGGGAGCTTCCGCCCGACGAGCCGCTGCGCGAGCCCGCCGGCCCGCACGAGCTTCACGAAGTCGATCCCTGTGTCGTACCCCATCCCGTTCAGCATGTAGACGAGGTCCTCGGTGGCGAGGTTGCCCGACGCCCCGGGCGCGTACGGGCAGCCGCCGAGCCCGCCCACCGACGCGTCGAACGTGGCGATGCCCAGCTCGAGGCCCGCGAGCACGTTCGCGAGCGCCGTGCCGCGGGTGTCGTGCATGTGCAGCGCGAGCCGCTCGTCCGGGACGTCCGCGAGGAGGATCTCGAGCACTCGCCGCACCCCGTCGGGAGTCGCGACTCCGATGGTGTCGCCGAGGGAGAGCTGATCGCAGCCGAGCGCCAGGAGCCGGCGCGCCACCTCGGCCGCGCGGCGCGGCTCGACCTTGCCCTCGTAGGGGCAGCCCCACACCGTCGACACGTACCCGCGCACGCGCAGGCCGGCCGCGCGGGCCGCCGGGACGAGCGCCTCGAACTCGAGGAACGTCTCGGCGACGGTCTTGTTCACGTTCTTCTGGTTGTGCGTCTCGGACGCCGAGAGGAACACCGCCGCCTCGACCTCGGGGCGACCCTCGCCCGCGCGCCGGAGCGCCTCGACGAGGCGGGCGAGCCCCTTCGCGTTGGGGACGAGCACCACGTAGGAGACCCCGGGCAGCGCGGGGAGCCCTGCGACCACGTCGCCCGCGTCCGCGAGCTGCGGGATCCACCTCGGCGAGACGAAGCTCGTCGCCTCGATGCGCGAGATCCCGGCCTCCGCCAGGGCGCGGACGAGCGCGAGCTTGTCCGGGGTCGCGACGGACGCGGCCTCGTTCTGGAGCCCGTCGCGCGGGCCCACCTCGTAGACGGTGATCCGCTCCGGCGCCACGCCCGGATCCTAATCGCTGCCCCGGCCCGGGGAAGCGGATTCGAGAGCGGGTCCCGTGCCCGTGCCCGTGTGCGTGCCGTGCCCGTGCTACGGCACGACGTGCAGCGACCCGTTCCGCGGTGCGGCCGCCTCTCCCTCCGCGCCCTCCGCCTTCTCGGCGAGGTCGGCGAGGTGCCCGTGGATCTTCATCGAGCAGAACTTGGGGCCGCACATCGAGCAGAACTCCGCGGACTTGAACGCCTCGTGCGGGAGCGTCTCGTCGTGCTTCGCGCGGGCGGTGTCCGGGTCGAGCGCCAGCTCGAACTGTCGCTTCCAGTCGAACGCATACCGGGCGCGGGAGAGCTCGTCGTCGCGGTCGCGTGCCCCGGGGCGGTGGCGCGCCACGTCTGCCGCGTGGGCGGCGATCTTGTACGCGACGATGCCCTGGCGGACATCGTCCACGTCGGGGAGGCCCAGGTGCTCGGCGGGCGTGACGTAGCAGAGCATCGCGGCGCCGTGCTGCGCGGCGATGGTGGCGCCGATGGCGCTCGTGATGTGGTCGTAGCCCGGCGCGATGTCGGTGACGAGCGGCCCCAGCACGTAGAAGGGCGCCTCGCTGCACAGCTCCCGCTCCTTCTGCATGTTCATCGGGATCTGGTCGAGCGGGACGTGCCCGGGGCCCTCGACCATCACCTGAACGTCGTGCCGCCACGCCTTGCGCGTGAGCTCGCCGAGCGCCCGGAGCTCCGCGAACTGCGCGGCGTCGGAGGCGTCCGCGAGGCACCCCGGCCGCAGGCCGTCGCCGAGCGAGAACGTCACGTCGTGGCGCTTGAAGATGTCGCACAGGTCGTCGAAGTGCGTGTAGAGCGGGTTCTCCGCCTTGTTGGCGAGCATCCACTGCGCCATGAGCGCGCCGCCGCGCGAGACGATGCCCGTGATGCGGTGCGCGGCGAGCGGCACGAAGTCGCGCAGCACGCCGGCGTGGATGGTCATGTAGTCCACGCCCTGCGCGGCCTGCGCCTCGATGATCTCCAGCATCATCCTGGGCGTGAGGTCCGCGACGTCCTTCACGTGGGCGAGGCACTCGTAGATGGGGACCGTGCCGACCGGGAGCGGGCTGTGCCGGAGGATCGCCTCCCGGATCTGCGGGATGTCGCCGCCGGTCGAGAGATCCATCACCGTGTCGGCACCGTACTTGAGGCAGACGGCGAGCTTGTTCAGCTCCTCCTGGATGTCGGACGTGACCGCGCTGTTGCCGATGTTCGCGTTGATCTTGCAGGTCGCCGCGACGCCGATGGCGATCGGCTCGAGCTCGGGGTGGTTCACGTTCGCCGGGATCACCAGCCGGCCGCGCGCCACCTCGTCGCGGACCACCTCGGGGGCGAGGCGCTCGCGCCTGGCGACGAAGGCGATCTCCTCCGTCACGACGCCCTGCCGGGCGAAGTGCATCTGGGAGACGTTGGGCTTCCCTCTCCGCTTCGCGATCCAGTCTGCGCGCATGGCGAGCGCAAACTAACGGGCGCCCGCAGGAGTGTCAACGAGCGCCGGCGCCGTCGCACGCACCCGGTGAGGAGCGGCCGGGCACATTTTCGCTTCGCGAAAAGCGCCTCGGCCGGATGTCGAATTCCGGCTAGCGCAGGGCCCGGAACGCGCTCCGGCCGGCATAGCGCGCCGACTTTCCGAGCTCCTCCTCGATGCGCAGGAGCTGGTTGTACTTCGCCACGCGATCGGTGCGCGACGCGGAGCCGGTCTTGATCTGCCCGCAGTCGCAGGCGACCGCGAGGTCCGCGATGGTCGTGTCCTCGGTCTCGCCCGAGCGGTGGCTCATGACGCTCGTGTACGCGGCCCGGTGGGCCATGCGGACCGCCTCGAGCGTCTCGGTGAGCGAGCCGATCTGGTTCACCTTCACCAGGATCGAGTTCCCGATCCCCTCCCCGATGCCGCGGGAGAGCCGGGTCACGTTCGTCACGAAGAGGTCGTCTCCCACGAGCTGGAGCTTCTGCCCGAGCCGCTCGGTGAGGAGCTTCCAGGTCGCCCAGTCGTCCTCCGCGCAGCCGTCCTCGATCGAGACGATGGGGTACTTCGCCGCGAGCGACGCGTAGAAGTCGACGAGCCCCTTGCCGTCGAAGCTCTTCCCCTCGCCCTCGAGCGCGTACTTGCCGCTCTTCTCGTCGAAGAACTCGCTCGCGGCGCAGTCGAGCGCGAGCGCCACCTGCTTGCCCGCCTCGAGCCCGGCGGCCTCGATGGCCTCCATGATGAGCGCCAGGGCCTCCTCGTTCGAGCCGAGGCTCGGCGCGTAGCCGCCCTCGTCGCCGACGCCGGTGTTGGCGCCCTTCGCCTTCAGCACCTTCTTGAGCGCGTGGAAGACCTCCGCGCCGTAGCGGAGCGCCTCGGCGAACGTCGGCGCGCCGAGCGGGACGACCATGAACTCCTGGATGTCGACGTTCGAGTCGGCGTGGGCGCCGCCGTTCAGGATGTTCATGAGCGGCACGGGCAGCGTGCGCGCCCCCGCCCCGCCCACGTAGCGGTAGAGCGGCAGGCTGTGCGCGGTCGCGGCGGCCTTCGCGGCGGCGAGCGACACGCCGAGGATCGCGTTCGCGCCGAGCTTCGCCTTCGTGGGCGTGCCGTCGAGCTCGATCATCCGATGGTCGAGCGCGGCCTGCTCGGAGGCGTCCATCCCCACCACTGCCGGCGCGATGACGTCCACGACGTTCGCGACGGCCTTCCGGACGCCCTTCCCCAGGTAGCGCCCCTTGTCCCCGTCGCGGAGCTCGATCGCCTCGTGCTCGCCGGT
>DASSQM010000074.1:0-2783 GCA_035702465.1 Anaeromyxobacter sp.
CCGCATCACGGCGCACCTCGCGAACTGGGGCAAGGAGGCCGTGAAGGACGCGCCGCTCCAGCTCGTGATCGGCACCGGCAAGGACGCGAAGACCGCCATCCGCGCCTTCGCCGACCTCCCGGCGGGCGGCGCCGCGCGCAAACAGCTCTCCTACTCGTTCCCCGCCGGCGGCCCGGCGGCGCTCTCGGTCACGCTCCCCGAGGACGCGCTTCACGACGACGACGCGCGCACGCTCGCGCTCGTGGTGCCCCGCGAGGTGCGGGTCCTCGTCGTGGATGGCGCGCCGTCGCCGGTCCGCTACCGCGACGAGGCGTACTTCGTCGAGTCCGCGCTGGCCTCTCCCGCGTCGCCCGTGCGCCCGACGCTCGTCGACGCCGAGTCGTTCGCGCGCCAGGACCTCTCCGGCTTCGACGTGGTGTTCCTGCTCAACGTGCGCGCCCAGGCGGTGAACGGCGCCGAGCTGGGCCGGTTCGTGGAGCAGGGCGGAGGGCTCTTCATCGCCGTCGGCGATCAGGTCGATCCGGACGAGTGGACGCGGCAGCTCGGCGCGCTGCTCCCCATGCCGCTGCACGTCGTGAAGACCGCCGCCGAGCGCGGCGGCGGCGGCCCCGCCGGCGGGCGGGCCGCGCGGTTCGCGGACGTCGCCTGGGACCACCCGGCCCTGTCCATCTTCACCGGCGATGCGCGCGAGGGGCTCCTCGGCGTGCGCACCTACCGCTACGTGCTCGCGAAGCCGCGCGGCTCGGGCCGTCCGGAGGGCGAGGCGAAGGTGCTCGCCACGTTCGACGACGGCGCGCCCGCGCTCGTGGAGGCCCGCCGCGGCAAGGGCCGGGTGCTCCTCTTCACCTCCACCGCCGATCGCGACTGGACCGACTGGCCCATCCGGACCTCGTTCCTCCCGACGATGCAGCGGTTCGCCGGGTGGCTCGCCGGCGGGCTCGACGACCGGCGCGAGCCAGCCGTCGTGGTGGGCGCGCCGAAGGCCATCCGGCTCGAGGAGGGCGAGGCGCTCGTCGCGCTCGTCGGGCCGGACGGCCGCGAGCGGCGCCGCGCCGAGCTCGAGCGCGCGGGGCTGCGCGACGAGGGCCGCGGGATCGTGAAGGTGACGCCGCGCGAGCCCGGCCTCTGGCAAGTGAAGCTCCAGGCCGGCGGCCAGGAGAAGATCGAGCCGCGCCTCGCGTTCGCGGTGGCGCCCGATCCGCGCGAGTCCGACACGCGCCGGCTCGAGCCGTCCGAGCTCACCGCCTGGTTCGGCGGCGAGTCGCACGCGAAGGTGGAGGGCGACGCGCGCGCCGCGGCGGGTGGCGGCCGGGAGGTCCCGCTCTGGTCCATCCTGCTCGTGCTCGGGCTCGCGGCGTTCCTCGTCGAGGGGGTCCTGCTCACGTGAGCCTCGATCGCGACGTCGCCGGCCTCTTCTGCGTGGGCTTCCACGGCACCGTGCCGTCGCCCGAGGTGCTCGAGCTCGTGCGGCGCGGCGTCTACGGGGTCGTGCTCTTCGCGCGCAACGTGGTGGACGCGGAGCAGGTCGCGGGCCTCGCCGCGGCGCTGAAGCACGCGGCGGAGCGGCCCCTCCTCGTGTGCATCGACCAGGAGGGCGGGCGCGTCGCGCGGCTGCGCGCGCCGCAGGGGTTCACGGAGCTGCCGCCCATGCGCGCGCTCGGCGACGCCGGCGACGAGACGCTGGCGCGCGAGGCGGGCCGCCTGCTCGGGAGCGAGCTCCGCGCGGTCGGCGTCGATCAGGACTTCGCGCCGGTCGTGGACGTGGACACGAACCCCGCGAACCCCGTCATCGGCGACCGCTCCCTCTCGCGCGACCCGGAGGTGGTCGCCCGCCTCGGGGCCGCGCTCGCCCAGGGGATCCAGGCCGCGGGCGTCGCCGCGTGCGCGAAGCACTTCCCCGGCCACGGCGACACGAGCCAGGACTCGCACACGGAGCTGCCGCACCTGCCGCACTCGCTCGAGCGGCTCGAGCGCGTCGAGCTCGTGCCGTTCCGCGCCCTGGCCCGGGCGGGCGTCGCGTCCGTGATGACCGCGCACGTGGTCTTCGACGCGCTCGACCCGCGCAGGCCGGCGACGCTGTCGCCGGAGGTGATGCGGCTCCTCCGCGAGCGCGCCGGGTTCGGCGGCTGCGCCATCTCCGACGACCTCGAGATGACGGCGGGGGCCGATCACTTCCCGCTCGAGGAGGCCGCGCCGGGCACCGTCGCCGCGGGCGTGGACGCGCTCCTCGTCTGCCACCGCGCGGAGGTCCAGCACCGGGCCATCGACCTCGTGCGGGCCGCCGTCGAAGAGGGCGCGCTCTCGCGCGAGCGCATCGCGGAGGCGCGCCGCCGGGTCGAGGCGCTGCTCAGGTTCGCCGGGCCGGCGCCGGACCTCGCCAGCGCGCGCGCGCGCCTGCGGACGCGGGAGCACCTGGCGCTCGCGGCCCGGATCCCCGCGGGCGTCGCCCAGGCCCAGGCCGGGAAGGACCCGACGGCGAGACACGCCTGAACGCCGCCTCGAGGCGATCGAACGCGTCGAGCACGGCCCGGCGCATGTCGCCCTGGTGACGGAGCACCGCCGAGACGTGGCCTGCGTCGAGCCAGCGCAGCTCGGCGCCCCAGTGCGAGGCGATGCGGTTCATCTCCGACGGCGGGACGACGCCGTCCTGCGCCGTGCCGACCACGATCGCCGCTTCCGGGCAGCGCGGCGGCGGGAGCGCCGTGACGGAGAAGCGAGCGAGGAGGGCGCACAGTCCGCGCCGGGCGGCCTCTGCGTCCTCCCCGTCCCGCACGAGCGCCGCC
>DASSQM010000075.1:0-4305 GCA_035702465.1 Anaeromyxobacter sp.
AGGCCGCCGAGGGCTGGCAGCCGGACGCGGCGCTCGACGACGGCTTCCAGCTCGAGTCCGGCGGGTCGTTCGACGCCACCGCGGACGCGGCGGCGCCGGAGTGGGCGGGCGGAACGGCGCCCCCGCCGTGGGAGCCCCCGGGCGGCGCCGCATCCGGTGTTGCGGCGGAGCCCGCCCCGCCGGTCGAGGACGCCGCGCTCGCGGAGCCGCAGCCGCTCTCGGCGGACGACTTCGTCGTCGACGTCGAGGCGCCGCCCGATGCGCCCGAGGCGGCGCCGGACGAGGAGGCCGCGTTCGTCGACGCCGCGGCGCCTCCGCAGGTGTCGCCGAGCGCGCCCGAGGCCGGGGTCGACGCCTCTCTCGAGGTCGGCACGGCGGCGATGCCCGCCGAGGCCGAGCCCGCACCCGAGGTCGCCGCGGAGGCCGCGGCCGCCGGCGCCCCCGCGCTCGACGAGGACGGCATCCCGACGATCGACGGGGAGGAGATCCTGGAGGAGATCCCAGCGGAGGAGATCGAGCTCGTCGGCGCGCCCGCCGAGCCGGTCGCCGCCGAGCCCGAGCCCGCTCCGCCCGCGCCCGAGCCCGCCGCCGCCGTCGTTCCCGCCGCTCCGCCCGCCCCGGCCATCCCGGCTCCTCCCGTCGAGGCCCTCGCGCCGGTTCCCGCGCCGGTGGCCGCATCGGCGGCGCCCGGCGAGTGGTACCTCCCCGGCGCGCACCGGGTGGTCGTGCACACGGTCGAGGGGCAGGTCCGGCGCGGCGTGCTGGAGGACGTCGATCTCGGCGCAGAGGCGCTCGCGCTGTTCACGCAGCAAGACGCGCCGCCCGAGGACGTGCTCTCGGACAAGGTGAAGGCGATCTTCTTCATGCTGGCGCCGGGCGAGGCGCCGCCCGTGGCGGAGGGGAAGAAGGTGCGCGTGACGTTCCGCGACGGGCGCCAGGTGGCCGGCTTCAGCCCCGACTACCGCGACACCGGCATCGGCTTCTTCATGATCCCGGTGGACACGCGCACGAACACGGGCCGGATCTGGGTGTACCGCTCCGCGGTGCGCCAGGTCTCGGTGAGCTGAGGCGCTAGTTCATCCAGCGCGGCCGGTCGCCCGAGCCGTCCTTGCGGACGACCTTGAGGTGCTTCGTGCGCCGGCGCATCTCGCGGTCCGCCCACCACTGGCGCGCCTGCCACCCGAGGCGCCGCCCGCCGGCGCCGCGCGCCTGGACCCACGCGATGGCGATGGCGACGAGGTGCGGCGTGAACCCGCCGAAGCCGTGGAGCTTCCCGGTCATCACCGCGGCGAGCACGGTCCCGCCGAGGACGAGGAGCGCGACGGTGCGCCCGGTGACCGGGAGGACGCCCCAGATGTTCACCTGGCGATCCGGGAAGAGCATCGCCCACGCCACGATGAGCGCGTTCACGACCGGCCATGCGCCGTAGTGCGGCTCGTTGGCGCTGTCGAAGACGAACGAGAGGAGGGTCGTCCCGACGGCGGCGCCGAGGGTATACCCGAAGAACCGGGTGACGAACCGGCGCTCGCTCCACGCGTACGAGAGCTGCTGCCCGAGGGTCCACACCATGAACCCGACGAAGAGGAGCGCCAGGACGTCGCCCTGCACGAACGGCCAGGTGACGAGGCGCCAGAGCTCGCCGCGCTTCACGTAGAAGGGCGCGAGCGCCGTGAAGTCCACGACGCGCCTGTCGACCGACGCCGCCACGCTCGAGACGAGCATGAGCACGAGGAAGAACCCCACGCTCGCGGGCACGCGACCGCCGAACGTGAAGAAGCTCGTGTAGTCTCTCCGGCGCGCCACGGTCAGCCCTGGGCCTGCTTCCGCTCACGGTAGAAGAGGGTGATGGTGAGGCAGTGGAACTCGCGATCCGAGCTCTGGGTGATCTCGCGGTCCACGACCTCGAGCCCGGGGTGCTCCTTGAGCCAGCGGCCGATGGTGTCCCCCATCACCTCGCGGTCGCGGGCGAGCGTCGTCGAGAAGACCTTCACGCCGGTGAAGCTCACCATCGGGAACCTCCGACCGCTCGACCCTAGCGTCGCCCGCGCCGGCCGGCAACCTCAGGGCGCTTCCAGGATCACCGCGACGCCCTGCCCGCCGCCGATGCAGGCGCTCCCGATGGCGCGCCGTGCGCGCCTCCGCCGCAGCTCGTAGACGAGGTGCGCGGCGATGCGCGCGCCGCTCGCGGCGAGCGGGTGCCCGAGCGCGATGGCTCCGCCGTCCACGTTCGTGCGGTCGCGCGGCAGCCCGAGCTCCTTCTCGACGGCGAGGTACTGCGGCGCGAACGCCTCGTTCACCTCGAACAGGTCGAACTCGGAGAGCTTCGCGCCGGCGCGCGCGAGCGCGTTTCGGACCGCCGGCACCGGGCCGATGCCCATCACCGTCGGGTCGACGCCGGCGTGGCCCCAGTTCACGAGGCGCGCGAGCGGCTCCTTGCCGCGGCGCTCGGCGTACGCGCGCGTCGCGACCACGAGCATGGCGGCGCCGTCCGCGATCCCGCTCGCCGCGCCCGCGTGGATGACGCCGTCCTTCTTGAACACCTTGGGGAGCTTGCGCAGCCCCTCGACCGTCGTGTCGGGCCGCGGGTGCTCGTCGCGCGCGAAGAGCACGGGCCCCTTCCTCCCCTTCACCTCGATCGGCGCGAGCTCGTCCTTGAACCGGCCCGCCTCCTCCGCGGCGGCCCAGCGGCGCTGCGACTGCACGGAGAACTCGTCCACCGCGTCCTGGCCGATGCCGTGCTGCTCGGCGAGCTTCTCCGCGGTGAGCGCCATCGGGATCCCGGCGTACGTGTCCGTGAGCGCGGACCAGAGCGAGTCCTCGGTCGGCGGCGGCTTGCCGAGCGGGTAGCCCCAGCGCGTGCCGCGGACGACGAGCGGCGCCTGGCTCATCGACTCCGTGCCGCCGGCGAGCACGACCTCCGCCTCGCCGCCCTCGATGATCATCGCGGCCTGGACGAGCGCCTCGAAGCCGGACCCGCACAGCCGGTTCACGATGAGCGCGGGGACGCGGTCCGGCACGCCGGCGCGCAGCCCGACGTGGCGCGCGAGGTAGATCGCGTCGGCGCTCGTCTGGACGACGTTCCCGACGACGACGTGTCCCACGTCCTCCGCGGGCACCCCGGCCTGCGCCAGCGCCGCCTTCGAAGCGTGGACCCCCAGCTCCGTCGCCGAGAGGTCCTTGAGCGTGCCGCCGAAGGTCCCGAAGGGGGTCCGCTTCGCGGCGAGGATGACGAGGTCCTTCTGCCCGGCCCGGTTCATGGCGCCTCCATCAGCGAGAGATAAGCGCTCCGACGACCCCTTTCACGGCGAGGACCAGGAGCGCGACCGCGAGCACGACGTTCACGACCGAGACGATCGCCATCGGCCGGCCGCGCGCCTCGCCGCGCAGGAGCGCGGCGGCGCGGGTGCCGTGCCGGACCAGCATGAACGCCGCGAAGAGCCCGATGAGGACGTCGAGCGTCCTCATCCCTCGGCCTTCACGATGGACGCGTCCTCCCTCTTCTTGCCCAGGATGCGCGCGAGGATGATGCCGATCTCGTAGAACAGGATCATCGGCACCGCCATGAACGCGAGGTTCAGCGGGTCGCCCGTCGGCGTGATGATGGCGGCGATGGTGACGTTGATCACGATCGCGTAGCGCCGGTACTTCGCGAGCCAGCGCCAGTTCACGAGGCCGATGAGCGCGAGGAACGCGATGACGACCGGCACCTCGAACACGATGCCGAACCCGAGCAGCATGCCGAGGACGAGCGAGAGCTGCTCGCTCATGGTGAGCACGGGCGAGAGCGAGGGGTCGGTCGCGAACGCCGCCATCGCCGGGAAGGCCGCCGGGAAGATGACGAAGTAACAGAAGATGGCGCCGGCGTAGAAGAGGCCCGTCCCGGAGACGAGGAACGGCACGACGACGCGCTTCTCCTTCCGGTAGAGCCCCGGCGCGATGAACTGCCAGAGCTGGTAGAGCACCCACGGCACCGCCACGAAGACGCCGCCGTACAGGGCGACCTTCAGGTACACCATGAGCGGCTCGATGTAGCTCGTGTAGTGCAGCGCCCGCTGCTTCTCGGGGAGCGAGTCGAGCACCGGCTGCATGAGCCGGTGGAAGATCTGCTCGACGAAGAAGCCGACCACCGCCATCCCGGCCACGATGCCGAGGAGCGACCGCGAAATGCGCTTCCGCAGCTCGCGGAGGTGATCCATGAAGCTGAGCTTGACGTCGTTCTCCGGCTCGCTCGGAGCGGGAGGCAGCTCGGGGGCGGGTGCGCTCATGAGCCCTGCGCGGTGTTCGGCGTGGAGGGCGCCGCGGACG
>DASSQM010000076.1:0-4271 GCA_035702465.1 Anaeromyxobacter sp.
CACGTGCGACAGCTCGTGCGCGAGGACGCCCTCGAGCTGGCGCCGGTCGAGGATGCGGAGGATGCCCTCGGTCACGGCCACCGCCGCGTGCGAAGGGTTCCGGCCGGTGGCGAACGCGTTCGGCGTCTCGGAGGGGATGACGAAGATGCGCGGCATCGGCATCCCCGCCTTGCGCGTGAGCCGCTCGACGATCTCGTAGACCTCGGGGAGCTGCTCTCGCGTCACCGGCTGCGCCCGGTGCGCCATGAGCGCGATCTTGTCCGAGAACCAGTACGACAGGAGGTTGAGGACGAGGCCGATGCTCCCGAACAGGAGCATCCCGCTCGTCCCGCCGAACATCTGGCCGCCGATGGCGAGGATGGCGATGAGGAACGCCATCAGCATCGCGGTCTTCGCGTAGTTCCGGCCGTAGCCGGTGGGCCGGCGAGCCTGCGTCATCCCGCGCGGCGCTTCGGTGGCGTCCCAGGGCATGGCTCTCCTGTAACCACCTGGCGGGAGGAGTCAATCCGGCCGGCCAGGGGCAGGCGTGGCAGGCAGGCGGGATTCGGGCGCTTTCTCGCGTGGATGGGCCCCCCGTGCTAAAGGCGATATCGCGAGGTTCCACGAGATGGCGGCTCGGAAGGCGACGGCGGCGAAGGGGAAGGCGAAGCCTGCCTCCAAGGCGGGCGCGAAGCAGCTCGAGCTGGTCTCGGTCCCGCCGACGCCGGCCCCGGCACGGAGGGCAGGCGTCCCGCCGGCGCCCACGAAGGTCGCGCGGCGGCCGGCGCCGGTGCCCGACGCCGAGCCGGAGCAGGTCGTCGTCCCGGTGCCGGGCGAGGCTCCGGCTGCGCCGGCTCCGGAGGGCAAGAGGGCGCCGAAGCGCCGCGCCACCGCCGAGCAGATGGCGGCGAAGCAGCGCGAGATCTCCATCTCGGAGTTCTTCACCAAGAACCGCCACCTCCTGGGCTTCGACAACCCGTCGAAGGCGCTCCTCACCACCATCAAGGAGGCGGTCGACAACTCGCTCGACGCGTGCGAGGAGGCCGGCATCCTCCCGGAGATCACCGTCGAGGTGCGCGACCTCGCGCTCGACGAGAAGGGGCAGGGCGACCTCACCAAGGGCGAAGGTCGGTTCGTGGTCGTCGTCGAGGACAACGGCCCGGGCATCGTGAAGGCGCAGGTCCCGAAGATCTTCGGCAAGCTCCTCTACGGCTCGAAGTTCCACCGCCTGAAGCAGTCGCGCGGGCAGCAGGGCATCGGCATCAGCGCGGCGGCCATGTACGGCCAGCTCACCACCGGCCAGCCGATCCGCGTCACCTCGCGCATCGGCAAGGGGAAGCCGGCCCACTACTTCGAGATCCAGATCGACACCCGGAAGAACAACCCGGTCGTCACGAAGGACGATGCGCTCGACGAGTGGCACCAGGAGCACGGCACCCGCGTCGAGCTCGAGATCGTGGCGAACTGGCAGCAGGGCCAGCGCTTCGTGAACCGCTACGTGGAGCACACCGCGCTCGCGAACCCGCACTGCACGCTGCACTACGTGCGCCCGCGCCAGGAGCCGCTCTCGTTCCCGCGCGCCACCGAGGAGCTGCCCAAGGAGGCGATGGAGATCCGCCCGCACCCGCACGGCGTCGAGCTGGGCGCGCTCATGCTCATGGCGGCGGACTCGAAGAGCCACGACGTGAAGGGCTTCCTCCAGACCGCGTTCTCGCGCGTGTCGGCGACGGTGGCGGACGAGATCGTGGAGCGGGCGGGCTTCAAGGGAAAGGTGCGTCCGCGGGACGTCGCCGAGGAGCGCGCGCTCGCGGAGACGCTCCACAAGGCCATCGGCGAGACGAGGATCATGAACCCGCCGACGAACTGCCTCTCGCCCATCGGCGACGAGCTCATGAAGCGCGGGCTCGTGTCGTTCCTGAACGTCATCGAGAGCGAGGGGCCGGAGGAGAACGGCGACTCGCAGCTCGACCTCGACTCCGCCTCGAAGAAGAAGGCCTCGAAGAAGCAGAAGGAGGCCAGGGCCGCGGCGCCGGAGGTGCCCGACGCGCCGCCGGAGGAGGGCGTCGAGAAGATCAAGGGGCACAACTACTTCATCGCCACCGTGACGCGGCCGCCGAAGGTCTACCGCGGCAACCCGTTCCAGGTGGAGGTCGGCCTCGCGTACGGCGGCTCGTGGCCCGCCGACAAGCCCGTCGAGCTCTTCCGCTTCGCGAACCGCGTGCCGCTGCTCTTCCAGCGCGGCGCCTGCGGGATGACCGAGGCCGTGGTGAAGACCGACTGGCGCAACTACCTCCTCTCGCAACCCAAGGGGTCGCTGCCGGTCGGCCCGATGGCGCTCCTCGTCCACATCGCGTCGGTGTGGGTGCCGTTCACCTCCGAGGCGAAGGAGGCCGTGGCGCATTACCCGGAGATCACGCGCGAGATCCAGCTCGCCGCGCAGGAGTGCGGCCGCAAGCTCGCCGCGCACATCCGCAAGAAGCAGCACGCGGACTACCAGGCCCAGCGGCGCAGCATCTTCGAGCTCTACATCGAGGAGGTCGCCGACGCGATCCACAAGATCACCGGGCGCGCGAAGGACCCGATCAAGCGGGACTTCCTCAAGGTGGCGACGAAGGTGACGGAGGCGGAGCTCGAGCAGGCGGACGCCGCGCTCGCGGAGCAGGCGGGGAAGGTCTCGAAGAATCCGCGCAGGGCGGAGCGGGAGGAAGCGTAGGTCATGCCGCGCCTCGACGCCGTATCGAAGAAGACCGCGCAGAAGATCGAGAAGCTCGCGGACGCGGTCCTGAAGACCGTGAAGGGCGGCAAGAACCCCTTCGTCGAGATCCCCATCCGCTCGCTCGCGAACGTGAAGTTCAACGAGAAGCGGCGCCTCATCGAGCTCGGGACGCAGAAGCAGAAGCGCTACTTCTTCAACGTCTCGATGGCGAAGAAGTTCATGCAGACCTTCCTCGTCTCGGACGCCTGCAAGGAGCTCATCGACTCCGGCAAGACGACGAGCATCCGCGACCTCTACTACATCACCAAGCACACCATCGGCGACACGAAGCAGAACACGTTCGAGGAGCAGGACGAGTCCGACCCGGTGATCGAGGACCTCGAGGTCGCGCTCGACGCGCTGCGCGAGGAGCTGCACCTCTTCGCCTCGCGCAAGGGCTCGATGGTCGGCCCCATCACCATCCGCGACTCGGGCGACACCATCGACCTGCGCCGCATGGGATCGGGCGGCTGGGCGGTGCCGTCCATCGTCGAGGAGAACGTCATCGAGTTCGTGCGGCACGAGGCGAAGTACATCCTCCTCATCGAGAAGGACGCGGTCTGGACCCGCTTCAACGAGGACAAGTACTGGAAGCGCGAGCGGTGCATCATCCTGCAGGGCGGAGGGCAGCCGCCGCGGGGCGTGCGCCGGCTCGTGCAGCGGCTGCACTCGGAGCTGAAGCTCCCCGTGTACGTGCTCGTCGACAACGATCCGTGGGGCTTCTACATCTACTCGGTGATGAAGCAGGGCTCGATCAACCTGGCCTACGAGTCCATGCGCATGGCCGTTCCGGACGCGCGGTTCGTCGGCCTGTCGTCGTTCGACAAGGCGACCTACAAGCTCCCGTCGAACGTGGCCATCAAGATGGACGACGGCGACGTCTCGCGCGCGAAGCAGATGCTCGCGTATCCCTGGTTCCAGGCGAAGCGGTGGCAGGACGAGATCCAGGAGATGGTGCGGAGCGGGCAGAAGTACGAGCTGGAGGCGCTCTCGCGGCGCGGCATCAGCTTCATCACCGAGGAGTACCTGCCGAAGAAGCTGAAGGACCGGGACTGGCTCGAGTAGCGCGTCCGACGGCGGGGAAGTTGACGGCCCCACCTGACGGGGTGAGACTCACGGTGCGTCAACAGGAGGTGCACATGCCCGCGAAGCGTGGGAACCGCACGAAGAGGAAGGTCTCGAACCGCTCGAAGGTGAAGCGCGCCGGCGCGCGCAACAAGCGCGTGCGCAGCATCAAGCGCAAGCGCCGCGCGAAGCGCGGACCGCGGTAACCGGAATCCGAGTCCGGCCGCGGCACTTCTCGCGAAGCGAAATGTGCCCGGCCGCTCCTCACCGGTCACGCACGACAGGCCCCCTCGCTCCGTGAAGGCCTTCCCCGCCGCCGCCGCCGTCGCCGCCCTCGCGCTCGCCGCCCCCGCCGCGCTCGCGCAGGCACCCGCCTCCGTCGAGATCGTGGCGGGCGAGAGCGTGAGCATCTGCGGCCGCCTCGCCACCTGCCCGATCGCCGTGCACACCTGCGACGACCCGAAGGTCGTGG
>DASSQM010000077.1:0-3944 GCA_035702465.1 Anaeromyxobacter sp.
GCGACGACCGCGGCGACCGCGGCGACCGTGATGGCGAGGCCGTGGCGCCGCCGCTCCGCGCCGGCCTTGCGCTCGTACTGCGCGACGGCCTGCTCCGTCACCTTCGGCGGCGGCGCGGACGCCTCGGACTTCCGCTCCTTCGCCTCCGCCGAGAGCCAGGCGAGGTCCTTGTCGTCGAGCGCGTTCGGGCGCTCGGCGGGGACGTCGAGGAGCGTGTCGCAGTCGGGGCACCTCGCGCGGAACGCGCGCCCCGCGACGAGCTCGTCGGGGACGTAGGTGGAGCGACCACACCGGCCGCAGCTCAGTTCCACGCGGGGACGAGTCTAGCCGATCCGGGCTCGGAAGCCGCCGTCGCGCGTCCGCGCGACGCCTCACTCACCGCGCGTGCCGGCCATCCGGACGACGCCGCCGGCCGGGTCCGCACACGCGTCGCCGTCGTCCTCGTCGATCCAGGGGGCGGCCCCCGTCGACTCGGCGAGCTTCCGCCGCAGCTCGCGGTCGAGGAGGTGCGACGCCACCACGTTCCCGAGCGCGTTCAGGAGGTTCCCCTTCACCGCCGGGTGCTCGCGCGAGAGCTCCGCGAGCAGCGCCTTCACGCGCTTCCGGCGCAGGTTCGGCTGCGAGCCGCACAGGTCGCACGGCACGATGGGGAACTTCATGGCCGCCGCGAACGCCGCGATGTCCTCCTCGGCCGCGTAGCACAGCGGGCGGATGACGACGTTCCGCCCGTCCTGGGACCTGAGCTTCGGCGGCATGCTCTTCAGCGCGCCGGCGTAGAGCGCGCTGAGGAGCAAGGTCTCGATGAGGTCGTCGCGGTGGTGGCCGAGGGCGATCTTCGTGCAGCCCATCTCGACGGCCGCGCCGTAGAGCACGCCGCGGCGCAGGCGCGAGCAGACCGGGCACGTCGTCTTTCCCTCCGGCACGAGCCGGCGCACGACCGAGTACGTGTCGCGGACGAGCATCCGGTAGGGGACGCCGATCGACCGAAGGTGCTCTTCCACGACGTGCGCGGGATAGCCCGGCTGTCCCTGGTCGAGGTTCACGGCGACGAGGTCGAACCGGATCGGCGCGCGCTCGCGGAGCCGCAGGAGGAGGTGGAGCAGCGTCCAGCTGTCCTTCCCGCCCGACACGGCGACGAGGATCTTGTCGCCGTCCTCGACGAGCGCGAAGTCCGCGATCGCGTCCGCCGCGGCGCGCAGGAGGCGTCGTTCGAGCCGCGCGACCTCGTCCATGGCGCCTTGGATACCAGAGGCGCCGCGGCCGCGCACGCGGGCGCGCTGCCTCGATTTTCCTTTGACGCCCGCTCGGCCCCTGCGATAAAGGCGCCGTCTCGGAGCGCGCCGAGGAACACGATGCCCGCCAAGGACCTGGGAACCAAGTACACGTGCTTCAAGTGCGGCACGCGGTTCTACGACCTCAAGAAGCCCGAGCCGACCTGCCCGAAGTGCGGGGCGGACCAGCGGCAGAGCCCGGCCAACAAGCCCTCGCCCGCCGCAGAGAAGCGCCGGGCGCCCCCGAAGCCGGCCGCGCCCGCGAAGCCCGACGTCGAGGAGGTCGAGCCGGAGGCCGAGGTCGACGAAGAGGCCGAAGGGGACGAGGAGGCCGAGGAGGCCGAGGACACCGACGAGCACTGACGGTGTGCTTCGCCCCGGCCCGCGCGCAGCCCCGAACGGCGCGTTGACCCCCTGACGGTGCGGCCCTATCCAACCCCGGCCGGCGTCGCCGACCCCGGCCGAACATGCCGACCGCCACCGCTCCCGCGCGCAGCGCGACCCTCTCGCCCCTCGCCTACGCGAGGGACCTCGCCCTCCTCGCGAAGCCGCGGCTCTCCGGGCTCGTGATGCTCACCACCGCGGGCGGGCTCGGGCTCGCCCCGGGCCGGATCGGCACCGCGCGCGCGGTCCTCACCATCCTCGGCACGGCCGCCGTGGTGGGCGCCGCGAACGCGCTCAACGAGTACCTCGAGCGCGACGTCGACGCGCGCATGCGGCGGACGCGCGACCGCCCGCTGCCGTCCGGGCGCGTCGAGCCGTTCGTGGCGCTCGGCCTCGGCGCCATGGTCCCCGCGTTCGCCCTGCCGATGCTCGCGTTCGTCGCGAACCCGCTCACCGCGCTCCTCGCGTTCGTCGCGCTCGCGGTCTACGTGGGCGTGTACACGCCGATGAAGCAGCGCTCGACGCTCGCCCTCTTCGTGGGCGCGGTGCCGGGCGCGATCCCGCCGCTCCTCGGCTGGACGGCGGTGACCGGGCGCCTCGACGCGGGCGGGCTCGCGCTGTTCGCGCTCCTGTTCGCCTGGCAGCTCCCGCACTTCCTGGCCATCTCGATCTACCTCGCCGAGGACTACGCCCGCGGCGGGCTCCGGGTCTTCGCGCTCGTGCACGGGGAGCGCACGACGCGCGCCTGCATCGCCGCCGCGGCCGTGCTCCTCGTGCCGGTCTCGCTCGCGCTCGTCCCGCTCGGCGTCGCCGGCCCCGCCTACGGCGCGGTCGCCGCGGCGGCGGGCGCGGCGCTGGCGGGGTTCGCGCTGTCGGGCCTCGGCGGGCGCGGCGCGCGCTGGGCGCGGAACGTGTTCCTCGCCACGCTGCTCCACCTCACGGTCCTGTTCGTCGCGCTCCTCCTCCTGCCGAGGTAGAGGGCGCGCATGACCTCCTCCGCCGCCGCGCTCGCTCCCGGACGGCCGCCGCGTCTGGCGGTGCGCGGGGTGACCGCGCGCCGCGGCGGGCGCGAGGTGCTGCGCGGCGTCTCGCTCGAGGTCTTCCCGGGCGAGATCCTGGGCCTGCTCGGGCCGAACGGCGCGGGCAAGTCGACCTTGTTCGGGATCCTCGCCGGCCTGCTCCGGCCGGACGCGGGCGCATTCTTCCTCGATGGCGCGCCGATCGCGCCGGGGGCGCGCGCGCTGCGCGCGCGGGCCGGCATCGTCTTCCAGGAGCCGGGGCTCGACGGCAAGCTCGACGCGGGGGAGAACCTGCGGCTCGCGGCGGCGCTGCACCGCGTGCCGCGCGGCGTCGCGAGCGGACGCGTCGCGCGGCTCCTCGCCGAGGCCGGGCTCGCAGGGCGGGCGCGGGAGCCCGTCGACCGGCTCTCGGGCGGCATGCGGCGCCGGCTCGAGCTCGCCCGCGCGCTCGTCCACGCGCCCGCGCTCCTGGTGATGGACGAGCCGACCACGGGCCTCGACGCCGCCGCGTTCGAGGCGTTCTGGGAACGCGTGGCGGCCCTGCGCCGCGAGGAGGACGCGGCGATCGTCCTCACCACGCACCGGCCCGACGAGGCGGAGCGCTGCGATCGCCTGGCCGTCCTGGCCGGCGGCGTGATCGTGGCGTGCGAGGCGCCCGACGCGCTGCGCAGCCGCGTCGCGGGGGACGTCATCGTCGTCGACGGCGACGACCGCGAGGCGCTGGCGCGGGAGCTCGGCGCACGGCTCGGGCTCGCCGCTCGCGTGCGCGCCGACGGCGTCCACGTCGAGCGCGCGCAGGGGCACGCCCTCGTGCCGAGGATCGTGGAGGCATTCCCGGCGGGGAGGATCCGGAGCGTGTCGGTGCGGCGGCCGACCGTCGGCGATGCATACCTCGCGATCACGGGGGCGGGGCTGGAGGAGGGGGAGCGGTGAGCGCGACGACGACGGGAGGAGTGGTGAGCTCGAGGACGACCTCGACCTCGACCTCGACCCCGACCTCGACCTCGACCCCGACCTCGACCCCGACCTCGACCTCGACCCCGACCCCGACCCCGACCTCGACCTCGACCTCGACCTCGACCCCGCGGTCGAACCCTTGAACCACTTCCAGCGCAAGCGCGGCGTCCTCCACGCCGAGAAGATCCCGCTCCAGGCGCTCGCCGATCGGTACGGCACCCCGCTCTACGTCTACTCGACCGCCACGCTGACGCGGCACTGGAGGGTGCTCCACCGCTCGCTCGCGGGCATCCGACACGTCGGGTGCTACGCG